>JBANFU010000262.1:0-5674 GCA_037975865.1 Bacteroidota bacterium | reverse complement strand
AAGACATGTATCAAGCATTGCTTCGCGAATTTTCAGCGGATAAGGCCGCCAAAGACGAGGCGAAGCTGTTGAAAACCAACCGCGATAATAAGCCCACGCCGCCGCCAGCACCCGCTCCGGCTGCAAAACCCGCATCTACAACAACAAAATTAGACGCAGAAGAGGAAAACCCAATTCAAGAAACCGTTACAGAAAAATTGGTGACGCGCTCCGAAGAAGTTGTAGGTCCAAAAATTCTCGGAAAAATTGATATTGGCGGAAAAAAATCCAAAGCGGATACACCCAAAATCAAAGAAACACAAAGCATCGAATCAACGCCCAAAGTAGAAGAAACTGCGGAAATCGAAACCGCAGTGGTGGAAAAAGAAACGGTCGTTCCTTCGCCAAAAGAAACGTCGACCCCAGATTCGAAAATAGAAGTTGCACCGGAACTTGACATTGTATCAGAAGATACCGCTGCCAGCATTCCAGCAAACGAAGAAGAGGATATCGAGAAAATCGATACCAAATTTGAAGTGCTCTCAGGTCCGAAAGTATTGGGAAAAATCAACCTCCCCACCGTTGCACCTACCGGTGTGAAATCGTTGGCTGGTGAAGCCCGCGACGACCTCCGTGAAAAACGCAAACGCAAACGCAAGCAGGCAGGCACCGAAAAAGTAGCCGTGCAAGAACGCGTTAAACAAGACCAAACTACTTCATCCAACAATACCGATAACCGCACTGCCCCCAAAGCAGAAATCTCAAAAGAAGCTGTTCAGCAGAAAGTGAGAAATACGATGGGACAAATGGGCAACGCCGGTAGGTCTCGTGGAATGAAGCAAAAAATCAAACAGAAAAACAAGGAAGACCGCGCCAACGACCGCAGAGAAACCAACCTCCGCAAAGAAAAGGAAAGCAAAATCCTGAAAGTAACCGAATTCCTCACCGCCAACGAATTGGCCACCATGATGAATACCAGCGTTACCCAGGTTATCTCCTCTTGTTTTATGTTGGGATTGATCGTTTCTATCAACCAACGTCTCGATGCTGAAACCATCCAAATTGTGGCCGATAACTTTGGCTTTGAAGTGGAATTTGTGGATGCAGAGTCTCAAATTGAAGCAGCCGACAACGAAATGGACGACGAAGCAGATTTGTTGCCTCGCGCGCCCATCGTTACCGTGATGGGTCACGTTGACCACGGTAAAACCTCGTTGCTCGATTATATCCGTAAAGCCAACGTTATCGCTGGTGAAGCCGGAGGTATTACCCAGCACATCGGTGCCTATGAAGTAACCCTCGTGGATGGAAAGAAAATCACTTTCTTGGATACTCCCGGACACGAAGCGTTTACCGCGATGCGTGCCAGGGGTGCGAAAGTAACCGATTTGGCCATCATCGTAATCGCGGCCGACGACTCCGTGATGCCCCAAACGAGAGAAGCCATCGCCCACGCACAAGCTGCGGGTGTGCCCATGGTTTTTGCCTTCAACAAAATTGATAAAGACGGCGCCAATGCCGACAAAATACGCGAGCAATTGGCGGCCATGAATATCTTGGTAGAAGACTGGGGTGGTAAATTCCAGTGCCAAGAAATCTCAGCCAAAAAAGGCCTCAACGTAGACAAGTTGCTTGAAAAAGTACTCTTGGAAGCGGAAATGATGGACCTTAAAGCCAACCCCAACCGCAGAGCCAAAGGTACTGTGATCGAAGCCACCCAAGAAAAAGGTCGTGGTATCGTGTGTAGCATGTTGGTACAAACCGGAACCTTGCGCATAGGTGACCACGTAGTTGTGGGTCCTTATTACGCCAAAGTACGTGCCCTGTTCAATGAGCGCGGCGGAAAAATCGATACGGCACCACCAAGTACACCCGTAAAAATGCTCGGTTTCTCCGATGCCCCCACCGCCGGTGATGCCTATGTGGTATTTGCCGACGAAAGCGAAGCCAAAGCCCTTGCCAACAAACGTTTGCAATTGGTGCGTGAACAAGGTATCCGGACCAAGCGCCATATCACCCTGGACGAAATCGGACGTCGTTTGGCCGTTGGAAACTTCAAAGAATTAAAGCTGATCGTAAAAGGAGATGTGGATGGTTCTGTGGAAGCCTTGTCGGATTCGTTGTTGAAATTGACCACCGAGGAAATCGCGGTGAATGTGATTCACAGTGGTGTAGGACAAATTACCGAAAGCGATGTGTTGTTGGCCTCTGCCTCAGATGCTATCATCGTTGGTTTCCAAGTTCGTCCTTCCGCCAAAGCGAAACAAATTGCCGAAAACGAAGAAATCGATATCCGTACCTACTCAGTCATCTACCAAGCCATCGACGAAATCAAAGCCGCGATGGAAGGTATGTTGAGTCCTGAAGTGGTTGAAAAGGTCATCGGTAACGTGGAAATCCGTGAAGTATTCAAAATCTCCAAAGTGGGTACCATTGCCGGTTGCTATGTAACCTCTGGTATGATCGAGAGAAAGGCCAAGCTTCGCGTGATTCGCGATGGTGTAGTCATCCACACAGGTGAACTCGCCTCGTTGAAGCGTTTCAAAGACGATGTGAAAGAAGTGGCAAAAGGCTACGAATGCGGTCTTCAAGTAGAAAGATTCAACGATATCCAAGAAGGCGATTATCTGGAAATCTTCAAAACTGAAGAAGTAAAGCGTAAACTGTAATTTTTGGTACAGACTTTGCTTTATACACAAAAAATTAACACCATGAAAAAAACATTGACTCTTTTGGCCGCCGTTTTGGCTTTTGTGACCACCAGCTTCGCACAAACAGAAGATGGTATCAAATGGGAAAAGAAATCACACGACTTTGGATCAATTAAAATGGGTCCCAAAGCTGAAGTGACCTTCCGTTTTACCAACACCACCAAAGCGCCTTTGGTAATCACTGCCGCCAACCCATCTTGTGGTTGCACCGCTTCTGATTACACCAAAACCCCCATCATGCCCGGCAAAACAGGTGAAGTTACTGCCAGCTACGGTACCGATGGTCGTCCTGGATTCTTCCAAAAGTCAATCAAAGTGAATTTCGATAACGGTACCTCTACTGATTTGATCATCAGCGGAACCGTAAACTCCGAAACTGCTCCTGCTCCCAAGAATAACGAATTGAAGTAATGAGATTCATTGTCGCTTGCACCCTGTTTTTTGTTGCCCTCGCCGGCAACCAAGCCATCGCGCAAGTGGTAACCAGTCCCAATGCCGTTACCACCAAAAGCAGCAATGCCAGCATCAAATTCGAAAACACATCGCATAGTTTTGGCAACATCATCGAAGGCCAAATCGCGCGTTACGATTTCAAATTTGTCAATACCGGCACCGAGCCTTTGATTTTGTCCAATGTTTCAGCGAGTTGTGGTTGTACTACACCCAAATGGCCCCGCGAAGCCATTGCCCCAGGTAAATCTGCCGTTATCACAGCAGAGTACAACAGCCAAGGTCGCCCCGGCACCTTCACCAAATCCATTTTCGTGAAAAGCAATGGCGGCGATGTTACCCTCACCATTTCCGGTAATGTGGTAAAAGAGCCTGAGCAACCTCGCTCACCCATCATCATTCGATAATCCAAAAAAGACTGGCTCCGCCAGTCTTTTTTTTGCCCCGTGCAACAAAAACACCAACCATTCCGTCTACCCAACACCCCAATTCCAATACACCCCATGGCTGCCATGAAAACCTTCAGCATCGCCCTATTGCTTTCCCTATTCCAATGCGCTACCCTGTGTGCCCAAAAGCCCCTCGATAAGCCCGTAGAAGTGCTGGGAAGTACCATCGTGGAAGTCAATGCCAACGTGGGTGATATGGTAGAAGTGGTGTTCGCGGTAAGGAATAACTCCCTCGACGATTTTTATATTGCGCAAATCCAGACCGATTGTCACTGTGTCTCTGCAGTATTCCCCTCCGAGATTAAACACCTAACCACCGATTCCGTTACCGTAGTGCTCAATACCAACAACGTTCCCCCAGGTACCTTTGTGAAAAAAGCCTACCTCGAAACGCCCGACAACAAAGTCATTGAACTCGTACTCCAAGGGAATCTCACCGTGGTGAAACCCATCACCAAACCCGGTACACGTCCCATCATCTACAAACCCGTGCACATCCGATTGCACAACACCCAAAACACACTCCCACAAGTGCAGTGGCTTAAGACCGCCCACGACTTCGGTTATGTTAAATCGCCAGAACCCGCAAAAACCGAATTCCAATTGCTCAACCTCGGTCCCGGTCCCATCGAAATTAAAACCGTAGAACCCGGCTGCAGTTGTACCATTTCCGATTACACCAAAGGGCCCATCGCCGCCAACCAATCCGCCTCCGTCACAGCCGCCTTCACCACCAAAGGGGCTTTTGGTTATTTCAAAAAATTCATCAAAGTAGAACTCGTGGACGGTCGCGTTTACCAACTTTCCATTACCGGAAATGTAGACCCCATGTAATTCAAATCGACATACTCAGTGTGCCGCCCGTATGCAAGAAAATCACGGGATAAATACCCTGCTCATTGGGCTGTAATCCCCCCTTCACTTGTTCCGCTTCTAACCATTCATTGAGCGCGTAAACCGCCTTCCCAGTGTATACCCAATCCAACGGTATATTGTTCATCCCAACCACCACATCCATGAAGTTATGCAACCGCGCATCGCTTTTTGCATACCCCCCAAAGGTATAATCCCCCAGAAATTCAATGCCCGTCAACAATCCCTCCTGCTGAGCAAAACCGCGTTGCTCTTCCTCGTTTTTTAACACCATTACCGCATGGACCTGGGGTGCGACTGATTCATTACGATTTTCAGGGTCTAGCGTTGCTGTCCCATTTTCATTGATCACCTTCCCCTTCCTTAAATCCAAAGCCCTACGCAGACCCAAAGCGGTGGTAGCCGTAGCGCTGGCATGAAACACATGTTCAAACCGAACGTCTTTGTTTTTCCATGCGTTCACCAATGCCTCAAAACCCACGAATCCGGCCTCCCCTTTGCCCCCTTCGGCAACCACATACACCTCGCTTTCGGTGAGTACCTGCTGCTGCAACACGAAGTCCAAAGCGGCTTGTTTATCGCGGTACAGACTGCGAGAGACCCCCACCAAGGTCATCCCCGCCTCCCTGGCCACCTGCAAATAGTGATTATCCAAAGGTTCATCCCCGCGAAGGATGCCAATGCAATTGATCCCGGCCGCTTGCGCGGCCACCGCCGTAGCCACCAAATGATTGCTGTACGCGCCACCATAAGTGAGCAGGCATCGCTTTCCTTGCAACTCCATACGCAACAAATGACCATACAACTTCCGCCACTTGTTACCCGAAATGATCGGATGAATGAGGTCGTCGCGCTGAATCCAAACATCCCCCGCTGGCAAGTGGAACACTTGCAGCGGGGGATCCAACTCCAACTGGGCCGCAATGGCTGCGCTCAGTTCACTCATCGGCCTGAGCCCCCCGACAGTGGCAATGCCAACAGCTCCCGCAAACTTCTTGCGGCCACCGAATGGTATCCAGGCTCGGCCTGTAAAAATATCTCTGTGGCCATCTCCTTGCCCTGGGCAAACGCCGGCTCATATTTCCCATCCTTCACCACGTGTTGCAACAACAACGCCTCGTAAATGGGCATCAAAAACTTCCTACGTCCTACCTTCAACAAGAAATCATGCATCGCCTGGTAGGCCGGTCTGTAATCGCTTTGAATCGACAG
>JBANFU010000253.1:0-9906 GCA_037975865.1 Bacteroidota bacterium | reverse complement strand
GCGGGGCGTTGTTCTGTCCCTCGGGTCGTGGACCGCGATTCTGTCCGCCTTCCGGACGGGGCCCGCGATTACCACCCTCAGGTCTCGGTCCGCGGTTATCCGGACGTGGACCGCGATTCTGACCTTCCGGACGAGGACCTCTGTTTCCGCCTTCGGGTCGTGGGCCACGGTTATTGCCTTCTGGCCTAGGGCCCGTATTCTGTCCATCCGGACGAGGACCTCGGTTCCCTCCCTCTGGTCGTGGACCTCGGTTATCGTTCCTGCGATCATTCCCTCCTCTTCTGCGATCATTATTGCCTCGGCCTTCCCGTTTTTCAGGTCCGCGTTTTCTCAAAGCAAACTCATCGTCTTGTAACAATTCGTTGTTACCAATGAAATCGTTGTTTTGATCCTGACCACCATTACTTACTTTTTCCAATATCGCACTCGCCGGAGCCAAATCTTGTAAAGCGGCTGATTGTTTGCCGTTTCGATTTTCCTCCATTACCTCGTTAACCGTTGCAACAGGCAATGCCACCCAAGTTTGATTGTCGTCATACGAGAACCACATCAATTTTTTCAGGATGTCGGTTTTCCTCGCGTAGGCCATACCCGCCACAGTGTCTAACTTCACCACTTTCGCCTTCGGGAATGAATCGATCGCTTCTACGTATTGGTCCAATTCATAATTCAAACAACACTTCAAACGACCGCACTGACCGGCCAATTTTTCCATGTTAATGCTCAAATTTTGAACCCGCGCTGCACCCGTATTTACTTGCTTGTAATCGGTTAACCAGGTACTGCAACACAATTCGCGGCCACATACCCCGGTGCCACCCAATCGCGAGGCCTCTTCACGGTACGAAATATGACGCATTTCAATCTTCACTTTGAACTCATCGGCATATCGCTTGATCAGTTCACGAAAATCAACGCGACTTTCCGCCGTGTAGAAGAAAATGGCTTTACGTCCATCCCCTTGAATCTCGATATCAGAGATTTTCATCTGAAGATTCAATGAAAACGCGATGGTTCTGGCGCGCTCCAAGGTTTGATCTTCTTTGCTTTTAGCCTCTGTTCTTCGCTCTAGGTCCTTTTCCGATGCTACACGCTGTATGCTGCGCATTTCCTCTGAGTCCTCTCGAACCCGATATTTTTTCAGTTGCAATCGAACGATTTCACCGGTAGCGGAAACGGTGCCAATATCAAAGCCTATGCTACTATCGACACACACGTAATCTCCCGTGTACAACTCTAGGTTGTTGGTGTTACGAAAAAATTCCTTTCTGGATCCTTTAAATCGAACTTCCACCACATTGAAGGGTTTGTGTCCGGTTGGTAAATCCATATCCTTGAACCAGTCGTATACGTTCAATGCATTGCAACCACTGGTACCGCAAGTGCCATTGCTTTTACACCCTCCGGGTGCGCCGCCTGACTTGGTTCCACAAGATGTACATGCCATTGTAATAAAAATTAATAATGATGAATCACAAAGTTAATGGTTCCGCAGGTGCTTTCTTAACCTTGGGATTTACTTTTCCCAAACACCCACAATTTTTGGCCAACAAAATTGACCATCATCCCTACGATGGTTGCTACCAATACAGCAAAGAGTTTGTCCACTTTTACCGAAAACAGTTCCTTGGAACCTAGCAGGGTGTTTTTTAACGCTTGCCCTGCAGCGTGACTTGGAAAAACTACATTCAGTTGCAATATCCAATCAGGCAACAAGGTCAGCATCAACTCATTGGTTAGCACATTCAACGAACCACTCATCGCATAGAGAAGCAAATAATTTCTCAAAACTGACTGCTTTTTGTCACCGACATTCTCGCCTTTTTTTACGCCCCATGTCCAAAGTGAATTCAATTTGTAGTTTACGCCCGTTGCTACCACAATACCCAGCGCTTTGGCCAAATAACTGGGCAAAAACACACCCGTAGCATAATAAACCGACAAATCCACCAAAAAACTCAGCCCACCCACGATTCCAAACTTGGTGAAAGCGATATAGGTTTTTGAAGAAATCACGGTTATTGAGTCAATGTTTGAAGGTCAAAGGTAATATCGCAGCCCAATTTTACCGCATGATTTCGTTTATCGTGTCCGATTTCAACATCAAACAAAATTGGAAAACCCATTCCGCCCAACGCATCTAAAATTATTTCTCGTGGGGCTTTCCCAAAAGGGATGGCGTTGTCTTTCATGTCGATCATACTGCCTACCAACAGCGCTTTTATTTCATGAAAAACACCGGCATACTTACAAGATCTAATCATTCGATCTATGTGATATAAGTATTCATCAAGGTCTTCTATCAACAATACTTTACCTGCCGTTTTCGGTTGATTCTCTGTACCCAATGCGGCGTATATCAAACTGAGGTTACCCCCCAACAGCTCACCGTAAAAAACCTGTGGGTTTACCACGTTTGCTGAATCAACTTTTAGAGATAACTCGTTTCCGCAAAGCGCATTGTATACGTCGGTATTGTTTTCATTGACCCACGGGTGTTGTTGAGCCCATTGCGTAGCTACTGGACCGTGGACGCTGCACCAGTCTTGCCCATTCAGCCAAAGGTGAATGGTGGTCATATCACTAAATCCCACAAACCACTTCGGATGTTGTTGGATTAACCAATGATTCACGTTCCCCACAAGGTGTTCCAGTGCTTCCAGCGTGCGCATCGCACCATAACCTCCACGGGCAGTAAAAACGGCTTTTGCGGTGGGGTGAGATAACGCCCAAGCCAAATCTTTGGCTCTCATTTCATCTTCCCCAGCAAACTGGTTCTGAACAGCAAATAAATAAGGAGATAGTTCCAAATGCCACCCTTGTTCCGCAACCCAATTTCGAAATGACACGATGTCTGTTTCGATCACACTTCTGGCAGGTGCAATCAAGACAACAGTATCTCCAGGTTTCAGATAGGCGGGAATCCTCATTGTGGTTTCTTCATGATCAGCACCGCTTGAGACACGGTGGTCGTCATTTCGGCATTGCGACTATCTTGGAAATATTCAAAATAGGGATAATTTTCAACCGTGCTATTTGAGGTATTAGCATACCCATTTTTTTGCATCCACCCACGAAATTTGCGCCAACTGTTTAGCGTTTCTCCGGGCTCTGCATTTACGGTAGCCTTGAAATAATCGGCTCCTGCCAATGTTTCCAATACAAATCCATCCGTTAACGGCGGTAATTTCTTGTTAGAACCCGGTTTCACAGGGATACCCACAAACACATCCACACTGCCCAAATCCGGAAATTCTTTATATAATACTGTGAGGCCGCCTTCCATTTTGTATTTGTCTTTAACGATACGATTTACAATCAATGTTGCGTTGGTTTTGATTGCCTCCTTGATTCCAGCAATGGGCATTTGTTGCCAAAATCCCAGCAGTTGAGTAGCATCGCGGTGCATTTCTACCACTACAATGCCCGAATCTGAGCCCAAATGTCCGGCATCGGCCTGCTTTGTCACCGTGTCGGCAATGGGAGCGTCTGTAGGCTTTGCGTTTTGATTATTTGAATTGGATTCAGACTGACATGAAATGAAAAAGAACAGAGAACCTGTTACCAAACCCAACATTCGCTTTTTTGCAAAAATCATCCCTGCAAAATACACGATTTTTTGGGGATTTTGATGTAGGTTTGTATTGTGAAATTCGTTGCCGAGATAGAAATCTTACCGCTCAAAGGATTATTGGATCCCCAAGGAAAAGCCGTAGCCAACGGGCTGCCTAAAATTGGTATTACTAGCGCTTCTAATGTACGTATTGGCAAGTTCATCACCATGGACTTGGATGCTGATTCAGCCGATGAGGCCCACAAAATGGCAGAAACTGCATGCAAAAAGCTGTTGGCAAACCTCATCATGGAAGGGTTTAACATCAGAATTTCTGCGCAGTAACCATGATTATATACAACGTAACTTGTAATTTACATCCCCGCATGGCCGACGAATGGTTGGCTTGGATGAAGGAGGAACACATCCCAGAGGTTATGCAATCAGGATGTTTTACAGAATGCAAAATCCTCAAATTACTCACCGAAGCGGAAGACAACGATGGTGTGAATTATGCCATCCAATATACCGCACCCAACTTGGGTAGTTACCAGCAATACCGCGATGAATTCGCGCCAGCATTGCAAGCAAAAACAAAAGCCAAATACGGTGACGATGTGCTCGCCTATCGCAGTTTATTAGAAGTAATCATGTAATTCTATGAGCCAGATAAAAGCGTTATCGATTCAAGAAGCGCTCTCCCAACCTGGCTCCTATTGTTGGATTGATGTTCGAAGCGAATCCGAATTCGCACGAGCGCATATTCCGGGCGCAATCAATTTGCCTTTATTGAACGATGAAGAACGCGCTTTGGTTGGTACAACGTACAAATTAGAAGGGCGGGAAGCCGCGGTTCAACTCGGCTTGCGATTGATGGGTCCCAAATTTGAGTCGTACTATCAATTACTGCTTAACATAGCAAAAACCCATAATAAAAAACTCTTATTACATTGTTGGAGGGGCGGATTGCGAAGTCAGATTGCCGCCACTTTGGTTCAGTGGAGTGGATTACCCGCAACGATGATACAGGGTGGCTATCGCTCCTTTCGTCACTGGGTATTTTCAATGTTGGAAGCCCCGCGTGACTACGTTGTGATATCAGGTCATACAGGAACTGGAAAAACGGAAGTCCTGCATCTCCTTGAAAAAGCCAATGCCAATGTGATTGATTTAGAAGGACTTGCGAACCACAAAGGAAGTGCACTTGGGGGGCTAGGCTTGCCTGCTCAGCCTAAAAATGAGCAATTCGAAAATTTGATTGCCATTTCCTTACTGCGATGCAAACCGAATCAACCGGTTTTTATCGAAAACGAAAGCAGAACCATCGGACATTGCGCCGTACCTCAGGGTTTGTGGGAACGCATGCAAGTGGCCCGATTCATCGAGCTCAACGTAGACAGAGACACACGCATTCAACGCATATTATTGGAATACGGGACTTTTCCCATAGAGGATTTGAAGACACAAACTCAAAAACTCCGAAAACGGTTGGGCGGACAGCACGAACAAGCCGCCATATTGGCCTTGGAAGAGGGAAATCTCAAACATTGGGTGGAGTTGTTGTTGGTCTACTATGACAAATCATACACTCATTTTTTGGAAAAACATAAAATCGAAGCCCAAGTTTTGAATTGGGATTGGAACCAAAAAGAATCCTCATTGTTATCCTTGTTAACACTAGCAAATTATGGAATTACAAAATAAAATCGCCGTTGTTACAGGCGCCAACAAAGGAATTGGTCATGAGTGCGTAGCGCAATTGTTGGAAAAAGGCGCCATTGTTATTGGGATATGCAGAAGTGGCTGCAGTCATTCCCATCCAAACTACACCTGCTTATCAGCTGATGTCAGAAATTGGGAAGCGCTGTCTGCTGTCTTCAATACCGTTTTAGAAAAACACGGCAAGATCGATATATTGATCAATAACGCAGGTCTAGGTTACTTTGGTCATTGTGACGAACTGCCCATCGAACAGTGGCATGAAATGTTTGACACCAACGTTACTGGGTTATTTTATGCTACGCGGTTGGCTCTGCCTTCAATGAAGCAGCAAGGTCTAGGACACATCATCAATATTTCTTCCATTGCTGGATTAGAGGGATATCAGCAGGTTAGTGCCTACTGCGCCACCAAATTTGCGGTCCGTGGTTTTAGCGATGCCTTATACAAAGAAGTTCGGGATTTTGGTGTAAAGGTTACTTGTGTATATCCAGGGTCTGTTAAAACTGATTTTTTCAGACACAGTGAAAATATCAAAGCGCACGACAACATGTTGATGCCCTACGATGTAGCCAATCAAATTATTTATTGCTTGGAGTCACCACCAAATTTTCACAACGTGAATTTGGAAATACGTCCGCTTAAACCCCGCGGTTAAGCGATCAAACCGCCATTGCGGCAAACCACAAGGGTAACGGTTGAATGTACTCCAACCATTCGTTACAGGTACGATGCCATTTCATCGGCCAATTTTTTCGCTTCCGCAGCGGCAGCCGCTTGATAATCTTCTCCGGATGAGGCATACAAAATGCCCCTGGAAGAATTCACAAGCAATCCTACATCCGGGTTGGCGGCTGCCTCTGTGATGTCTTTCAAGCTACCACCTTGAGCACCAACGCCCGGAACCAATAAGAAATGATTCGGTATCATGGCCCTGATTTCTTGCACCAAACTGGCACGCGTGGCCCCTACTACAAACATGAGATTTTCTTCACTGCCCCATTTGCAGACAGTCTCAATCACTCTTTCGTAGAGTTTCATTCCCTGATACTCGCCCAATTGAAAATCCGCATGGCCCGCATTGCTCGTCAACGCCAAACAAATAACCCATTTGTTTTCGAACTCCAAAAAAGGACGTAAACTATCCTCTCCCATGTATGGCGCTACTGTGATGGCATCAAAGGCCAACGTATCAAAAAATGCTTTGGCGTACATGGAACTGGTGTTGCCGATATCGCCCCGTTTGGCATCGGCAATTTTTAGTGTATCGTTGGGAAGGTGATTCAATGTTTCTTCCATCCACTCCCATCCCGCTTTGCCGTATTGTTCATAGAAGGCCGTGTTAATTTTATAGGCCACAGAATAAGGACTTGTAGCGTCAATAATATTGCGATTGAAATCGACCAATCCCTGACCATTTTTGGATAAACCCGCGGGAAGTTTTTCCATTTGAGTATCCAATCCCGTGCAGAGATAGGATTGTTTTAATCGGATTTGCTGTATGAGTTCTTGCTTATTCACGTCACTGCAAATTAAGCAAAACCACACGGCATCTTCATGAATTTCATGTAGGTTTGTATAAGATGAAGTTTAAGGTACATATATTGTGTGTTTTGGGGTCGTTTTTCCTGTCATTTGGAAACAGAGTATCCGCGCAGTATGTGAAAATTGGTGATGGATCTTACGCTGGTACGTTGGGCGGACCGATGGTTGCCAGCACCACCCGAGATACCCAAACCTCTCGTTTTGCTTATATCATTCCAAGGGCTGTTTTGGGTAATATGTCTCATCTCGACACATTGATATCAATGGAATTTTATCGGGTTGCCGGATCTGCACCCAACACGAGCACCTCTTGTAAAATTTGGCTAAACAATACCTCTCGCAGTGATTTTGGTACAGGGAAACTACACTTCCCAACAGAAATCAACAACGCAAAATTGGTCTTTTCTGGCAGCCCTTCTAGCTACATCGGGGGATCAGAAAAATTCTATAACCTGCCATTCAACAATAAACCCTACGTGTTCGACACAACCCTTGGTGATAATCTTGTTGTATTGGTTGAATACAATCAGACCAAAAAACAGCCTTCCACTTTACAGTGGTACTTTGAAGGTCCCGCAACGGTAAGTGCTTACGCCTTGAACCAAGTAAAATATGGCATTGGTGTAAACCCTGTAGATAGCCTCCCAAGCAGTACGAGCTACCATGCTACCATGATTTTCAATTTCCCCAAAATCAACCAAGATTTAGCCGTAATCAAAGTGTATACATTGGGCAAAATTCCGCTTCCCTTGGGCAAACCAGATAGCGTTCAAGCACTGCTTAGGAATGTGGGCAAGAAAACACTCAACAACTACACTGTCTATACGCATTCCCAAGGTTACAATAAACAAAAAGATAGTTTTCGAATTACCCTGCTGCCTGGTGAAGAGCTCTATTTCAATGTGCCTTCATTAAACCCCCTGAACGGAGGGTTGGATTCCATTTACGTTACGAGCAGTGATAAAAACACCAGCAACAATTCAGGCGTTTCCTATCGTTTAGGCAATCCCAATGTTTACAGCTATCGGGATGTTACATTGTCGGCCGCACCGGGCGGAATTGGTTTTAATGGGGCAACAGGCGATTTTGTGGCCCGGTTTTTCTCCAACTCACCCAAATACATCAATCAGGTTACCGTCGCCTTTGGTTCTGGAGGCGAACCATTCAAAGTGGGCATTTGGTCCTGTGATTCTGTTACGAAAAAACCGAGCAAACTCATCTATCAGAGCGATTCATTGACCAGTAAAACAGGCAATTACATTCTGGATTTTAAAAAACCTGTTTCCATCAATGGGTCTTTTTTTGTGGGTGTAAGACAGTTAGGCACAAATAACGTATCGTTTGGCTATCAAATGGAATCCCCCGTTAGACCCAAAACGTTCTATTATGTTGAACCGTTGGGTTCATCGAATTGGGTAGATTTTGCCCCTGATGCACCGTACAAGTTTTTGATTGAACCCCGGTTACAGGCCGATATCGATATTGCCGCAATCTCGGTAGACCAACCCCGTGATTCCATCAACAAATATAACAAAGACACCCTGGCTCCGGAGGGAATCGTGGGCAACATAGGCGTGCAAAACGCCACCGATAGCTTCGACATTCGTTGTGAAATTTGGTATGGTTCGAATAAACAATATAGCCATACCCTAAGAGACACTTTGAGCAGCGGCATCAAGAGAAAATATGTGTTTCCGCGAACCTACATTCCTACATCGTATGGCGAACACAAGGTCATGCTCATCGTGAAAAAATTGGGCGATCAGGTATCCGACAACGACACCCAAACGCGGTATTTCTATGTGGGTGTAAAACGGGATGTTATGATCAATTCGGTTTACGAACCCAGCGAAGGAAGCGGTTACAATTATAAAACAGACACGCTGATGCCGATGGCCAACATTCAAAACATCGGGTATGACAATTCGCCCACGTTTACTGTTCGATGCCGCATGTTCCAGGGCAGCAAAGTGGTTTACAATCAAACCCAATTTCTGAGTCTACCTAAGTTTCAATCCAAGATTCTTTTCTGGCCAACCTACAAGTGTGGCGACACGGGTAAAATCAAAGTGGTGTTCACAACTGAAATGTCCACCGACGCCTACAAAATCAATGATACTCAAACGCGATATATTTTCATTAGAAAGATTGTAGACATTGGAATTGATTCATTGAGATCGCCTGATGTAGCAACTTTCCATAAACCCGGCACTGCGCTACCCATCAAATATTTCATTTACAACGACGGTTTGGTTGCTGCTTTTAATGTGCCCTTTTATTGTTCGATTTACGGACCCACTGGCAATCGCCTCTACCATGATTCAATCAAAGCGTATTTGCAGGGATTGTTTGGTACGGATGTAACCATGCCGAAAAACTTTACACCCAAGACCCTTGGACAACACAAACTCGTGGTGAAAACCCGTAATAACTTGGATTTGTTTAACGATAACGATTCCATGGTTCGTTATTTCAATGTCGGCAAACCCCATGATTTCAAGGCCACCGATATAAAAAGACCGGCGAAAAATGAAGTGTTGAGCATCGGAAAGCCCAGCATCGCCCCCAAATTGGTCATACAAAACTTAGGTTATCTGAAGAACACAGGTCCGGCAGTTTGTGAAGTCTTTTTCAATGGAAACCGAATTTATTATGACATCAAAAACATCACCTTAGACACGGGTAAAACAGATACCGTGACTTTTGTTGCGACGTTTAGACCAATGAATGTGGGAGATTACACCATCCGATGTTATGCCAATTTGAGCTCGGATATGGACCGAACCAACGACACACTCATTCAAAAATTTAATGCTGTTGTTGGCAAGGACGCCTTTCCAATCAACCTAAAAACCCATAACGATAGCACACCTTATGATTTGGCCGATACCCTACAATGGGTTGATGCAACCATTCAAAACCAAGGGATCGATAGCATTCGAAAGGTCATGGTAACAATCTCCATTTTCGAAAAAGGACAACGTACCGCCTTCGTTTCTCAGGTGACCCAATTGGCAGGAAAAGAACAAGCAACACTGCGATTCCCGATTCAACACAGGTTTACAGATACCGGCAAGGTTGATTTATTA
>JBANFU010000259.1:0-5357 GCA_037975865.1 Bacteroidota bacterium | reverse complement strand
TCGCTTCGATTTCAGCACCAACAAAACCATTTCGGTGAAAGTGTATGCTCCTGCAACGGGCGTGTTGCGCATGAAGTTGGAAAACGGTGATAACACGGCTGAATTTATAGAGAAAGACGTGGATGTAACTGTGGCTAATCAGTGGGTTGAGGTAAGTATTGATTTTAGCGATGCTGCTGCCGGAAAATTCAATCGCTTGGTGTTGTTCCCTGGTTGGAGCGTAGCCAATGCCGGTACATTTTACGTAGACGATATCAAGCAAAAATAACATGCGCCGAACATTGAAAATGGCTATGTTAGGATTGCTCTCCTTGGGATTGACCTTGGGATTCATGGGCTGTGAAGACAAGCCGGTGGATCCCGTGGTTTTACCCACGAATTTTACTTGGACGTTGGATTACTCAGCGACCACAAAAGGCAAAGTGACGTTCACCATGAATGCCACAAATGCCAATTATTTCTCTGCCATATTTAAGGATAAATCTGGAGATGTTACGGTAGAGTCTCCCAACGGAGTGGTGTCGCACACCTTCGCTGCGGAGGGAACGTACGAAGTGATTTTAAAAGCCCATGCGAGTGCAGCCAACTATGTAAAGGCCTTGGATACGGTTGAAATCACAGGGGTAACGTTGGCGGATGGATATTCTACACCCACATCTTATTCCGGTTACAACTTGGCTTGGGCCGATGAGTTCTCAGGCGATGCATTGGATTTGTCGAGCTGGGGCTTTGACGTAGGCAACGGCTCCGGTGGTTGGGGAAACAATGAGTCCCAATATTACACTTCGGGTACCGCCAACTGTGTAGTTGCCAATGGCAAGTTGACCATTACCGCGAAAAAGGAATCTCAAGGGGGGTATAACTACACCTCAGCCCGGATTTTAACCAAGGGCAAGCGTGAATTCCAGTACGGCAGAATTGATATTCGTGCTCGGTTACCGAAAGGACAGGGGATCTGGCCTGCCTTGTGGATGTTGGGTTCGAATTTCAGTTCGGTGGGCTGGCCCAATTGTGGAGAGTTGGACATCATGGAATTGGTGGGTCATCAGCCAAACCGCGTGCATGGTACGGCGCATTTTGGGAATCAACCGCCGTCCACGCAGAGAACGGCTTCCTATGGATTGTCGTCGGGTACATTTTCCGATGCTTACCATGTGTTTACCTTGAAGTGGGAGAACAACTTGGTGGAATGGTATGTAGACGATGTGAAGTTTCACACGTTAACTCCCGGCAATACGGGTGGGATTTATCCGTTCAATCAGAAGTTTTTCTTCATCTTTAACATTGCTGTAGGTGGAAACTGGCCGGGGTATCCGGATGCGACTACGGTTTTCCCTCAGCAGATGGACGTAGATTACGTGCGTGTGTTTCAGAAAATTTAAGTTCGATCATTGTTGAAATGGAAAGGGCCCGCGCAGCGGGCCCTTTTTTTATTGTTTTCGGCTCGACAGTCGAGCTGGCGTTTTGTCGATTTATAGTTTGTTGCGAATCCGGAAAGTTGGAGTTGGAACTTTCGTAATTCGCAGTAGCTCCGATGGTTTGCTAAATTGAAATAATCCTCTTCGAGCCACCCTTATTGCAGCTTCACCGAAACCGATTGCCCGTTCGTCATGAAGGTGAATTCACCCGGTTCAGTCACCCTTTCCAAACTCTTGTTGATGAAACTCAGGTCTTCGCGGGTAATATAAAACGTGATGGTCTCGGATTCCCCAGGTTGCAAAAGTTGGGTTTTTTGGTAGGCACACAGCTTTTTTACCGATGGGGTGATACTTGCAAACTCGTCGCGGTAGTACAATTGACATACTTCCTTGCCCGCCACTTTTCCCGTGTTGGTAATGGTGGTCGTTACCATGAAGCCTTGGTCTTCCTTGGAAGAAACCAAAAGGTTTGTATAGGCAAATTGGGTGTAACTCAAGCCGGAGCCAAAATCAAACAAAGGTTGGTAGGCGTTGGTTCCAAAAAGCTTGTCATTCTTTTCCGTGGATTTGTGGTCATAGTGCACCACATCCCCCGCGAAGCGGGGGTATGTATAAGGCAGTTTTCCTGAAGGGTTTGTGCTGCCCATCAAAATATTGGCAATCGCTTTGCCCCCTTCATTGCCTGGTAGGTAAGCCTGAATCACTGCAGCCGATTGGTTCACATAGTCGGTTACGATGCGGGGTCGACCGGTGACCAAAATCAAAACCACAGGTACGTTGTTTTGCTTGAAGAAATCGAATAACTGCTTATCGTTGGGATGAATCTCGGCCGCCAAATCATCGATATTTCCTGGGATTTCTGTACCCGGTGTTTCGCCCACACAAAAAACGGCCACAGCGTTGGGGGAGAGTGATTTTTTCAGTGTTTTTAATTGTTTTGCCGTGCGAGATTTTGCGGGCAGCCACGTGCATGATTTGGGTCGTGCCGTTGGCGCTGCGACATTCGATTTGTCCTCGTCCACGATTGAGCTGCTGCCGCTCAAGGCCTCCCAAATGGTAGGGTAGTTAGGGTGATGACGGTATTGACTGTCGTTCCCCTGCCAAGTATTCGTCCACGCGCCATTCAACAAATTCAAATCGTTAGCGGCGCTTCCAAAAAGGAACAATTGTTTGCTGGCATCCAGCGGAAGCGTGGGATTTCCGTTCGCAGACGTGGTGTTTTTAAGCAGGGTAATGCTCTCTTCGGCCGCAGTGAGGGCTACACTGCGATGTGTATTATTGCCAATTTGAGTGGGGTTTTGCTGAAATACAGGATAGACCAAAGGATTGAAGGCATTAAACAAGCCCAATTGGTGCTTCACGTAAAGAATGCGATGCACCGCCTCATTGATTCGTGCCATGGGTACTTCTCCTGATTTTACCAAATCGATGAGGTGCTCGTTGAACTGAAAATCATTGGGGGTCATGGACATGTCGATCCCCGCATTGATGGCCAGTTGCACGGCCTCGCGAAGCGAGGCCGCCACTTTATGCGTCGTGTGCAATTTATAAATATCCTCCCAGTCCGTAACAGCCAAGCCCTTGAAGCCCAATTCCTTGCGTAACAATTTGGTGAGAATGTCCGGGTTTGTGTGCACCGGTGTGCCATTCAATTCCCCGGAATTGATCATGACAGTCAATGCCCCCTCGGCGATCGCCATTTGGAAAGTAGGCAAATAGTACTCACGCATTTCGCGCTCCGGAATCCACGCCGGAGTACGGTCTTTGCCGCTCAAAGGGTAACTGTATCCCAGAAAGTGTTTCATGCAGGCCGCCACGTGATTCCCATCAATGGCCTCGCCCTTCTTATCACCCTGATACCCGCGAATGCTGGCCTTGGTCATGGTTTTGGCCAGAAATACATCTTCGCCATAGGTTTCGAAAAAGCGCGACCACAAAGGCTGTCGGCCCAAATCCAACACCGGCGAGAAGTTCCAGGGAATGCCGGAAAGCCTGCATTCGAGGGCCGTGATCTCCGCGGCTTTTACCACCAAGTCTGGATTCCAAGTGGCGGCCTGACCGATTTGCTGCGGAAACATCGTTCCGCCTACAGTGTAGTTCACGCCGTGAATCGCATCGATACCAAACAAAATGGGAATGTGTGTGCTAGAAAATTCCGCTTCGGCTTGTGCAATCCCACGGTGAATGTCGCGCCAGCGATCCAAAGCAATGGTGCCCGATCCGCAACCTACATTCAACACAGATCCAATGTGGTACTTCTCAATGGCCTCGCGCAACTTGGCTTTGTCCAACGTCTGAGGCTGTTGCAACCCACAAGGACTGCCCACCGCAATCACGCCCAAATCAATTTGTGTCATTTGTCCCACCTTCTGCTCAAGGCTCAGTTTGTCTACCACCTCGTCGATGGCTTTGTCAAGAGAACGAATGCTCAAGGCGGTGGCCTCTTTCGTTGCGGCGGTTTGGGCAAAAATTGGTTGGGGTTGGCTCAAGGTAGCCAGGGCTACAATCAGGGCAGAAAGGTGTAGAAAGTGGCGATGAATCATTAAATGTATCATGAAAAAGTTCTCGTTCTGGGGTGGGGTAACGCATCGAAAAAGATACGGTAGGGTTAAAGGTCAAACGCAAACCCCGTATTGATGAGGTTGCTATAACGTTTGGCGTTGTACTTGTACAATTTGGCCGGACGGTGGGTTACGCTGGTCTGCTTCAACCCTGTATCGGTGATGAAATCCATGGAAAGGATTTTCTTCCTAAAATTTCTAACGTCGAATTCGGTTTCCAAAATCGATTCGTACAAACTCTGCAGCTCTGTGAGGGTGAAATGCTTGGGTAGCAGTTCGAAGCCAATGGGCTGACGTCGGATCTTACTTTTTAGTTGGTCTTTGGCGTAGGAAAGAATTTCATTGTGGTCAAACGGCAAATCGGGAATCTCTCCTATCGGGAACCAAGCCGCTTCCTCAGCCCATGAGGAGGGATGCAAGTGATAGTCCTCAATTTTGATGAGGGCGAAATAGGCAACGGTAAATACACGACCGTAGGGGTGTCTGTCTACCTTGCCAAAGGTGTGAATCTGCTCCATGTAAATTTCTTCCAGACCCGTAAGGTCTTGCAAGACTTTTTCGGCAGAGTCGATGAGGTTGGTGTCGAGACTAATCAAATCACCCGGCAACGCCCAACAATTTCTGTAAGGGTCCGCCCCGCGATAAATCAACAATACCTTGAGTCCGGTATGATCAAACCCAAATACTACGTTGTCTACCGAAACCGCTGCCTTGAAATAAGATTCAAATTTTTCGTCCATCCGTATGCCTTTTTCTTCCGCTGTAGGCGAATATATTGTAAAAAGTACAATAATTAAAAGCCTTCGGAAAAAAATCGGGGGGATGCCTAATTATTCTTATTCAACGTTTAACCATTTGCCCGATTTTTCTACAGATCCGACAGCAGAATGTGCTTTGATTTTATAGGTGTAGAGACCGGGTGTGATCTGCAGTACTGGTACGCCATCGTTGACATACGATTTGAAGACGCGTTTACCCTGTAGGTCATACACTTCCAGCGCATCGAACTGCCAAGTTTGAGACAATAGCATCAAACGCGAACCGATTTTGCTTTCGCGATCAAACTGGTCTACGCTTGAAACGTCCCAAACAGAAATTAGCCGTGTGAATTCACCATAGCAACCGTTGTTGTGGTAGCTTCGGGCAGAGACTTTGTAGTTGGCGACTTTGCTATCAAACGACCAAGTAATGGGGTCAAGAACGGAGGTGTCGGCGCTGTTACCGGTACCAAAATACCACCACACGCGCGGAGAATTGGTGTTGGCACTGAAAGTGAACGAGGTGCGGGGCAATCGCACTAAAGTGTCTGGACTCACGGTGTAATTGATGGCGAGGGTGTCTTGAACGCGCAGCGAAATGTTTCCGTCGGCGTAGCAAT
>JBANFU010000255.1:0-7493 GCA_037975865.1 Bacteroidota bacterium | reverse complement strand
ATGTTGTAATGGGCGTATTGTGCACTTCAAGCGATGCATTGCGCGATCGTTTGGCTTTCATTCAGAATTCTTGTGGGGCCACTCCTGGACCGATGGATTGCTTTTTAACCTTGCGCGGCATTAAAACGCTACACATTCGCATGCAGCGTCATTGCGAAAACGGCGCCAAGGTAGCCCATTGGTTGAAGGATCATCCCAAAGTAGGACAAGTGTATTGGCCTGGTTTTGAAAGTCACCCCAATCATGCGGTGGCGAAAAAACAAATGCGCGATTTTGGCGGCATGATTTCCTTTACCTTGAAAGATGATGCCATCGAAAAGGCCCTGACATTCTTGAAATCAACGAAGTTGTTTTCTTTGGCGGAGAGTTTGGGTGGTGTTGAAAGTTTGGTAGGTCACCCCGCAACCATGACCCATGCAAGTATTCCCAAAGAAGAGAGAGAGGCCAATGGATTGAAGGATAGCTTGATTCGTCTGAGTGTTGGAATTGAACATGTAGATGACCTGATTGCCGACTTAGACGCAGCCTTGGCCCGAGTATAATGGCGGCATGAATGACTGACTTGGAAATCAAGGAACTGCTCGATTATTGGGCCAAAGAGGTGGAAGAAAATTCTTTTATCCCCCACGACCCTGTTCAGATTCCACATCGGTATACACGCAGGCAGGACATTGAAATTTCCGGATTTTTCGCCGCTATCATGGCGTGGGGACAGCGAAAGACCATCATCAACAGTGCGCAAAAGTTGATGTTAATGATGGATGATGTGCCTTTTGACTTTGTGATGCAGCACGAAGAACGTGATTTAAAACGGTTGGAGTCGTTTGTTCACAGAACGCTCAATGGACAGGATGTGATATCGTTGATTCGTTTTTTCAAGCATTGCTATGTGGAGGCGCCGAGTTTGGAGGATTTGTTTTTTGGCAAGGATGTGCTCGAGGCGCCCACTACGGATCAGGTTTTTAGGGCATTGGAGCGATTTCAAGTTTCATGGCAAGCCTTTCCTCACGAGAAACGCACCGATAAACACTTGGCATCACCATCAAAGGGCAGCGCCTGTAAACGATTGAATATGTATTTCCGATGGATGGTGAGACGTTCCTCACCGGTGGATTTCGGAATCTGGAATCAGGTTTCACCGGCGGCGTTGATGTGTCCACTAGACGTGCACGTACAGCGGGTGGCGATGGAATTGGGATTGTTGGAAAGGAACAAGTCAGATTGGCAGAGTTGCATTGAGCTAACCGACAGATTGCGGGCATTTCGTCCGGAAGATCCCGTTTATTACGACTATGCCTTATTTGGCATAGGGGTTGCGAGAAACAAAGAAATTATCGCTTAAGCGAACAGAAAATTCTTAAATTTGAAATAATAATAAACAGTACAATGGCAGAAAAATTTACAAGCAGCAACTTCAACGAGGTTGTACTGCAATCAGACAAACCCGTATTGGTAGATTTCTGGGCAGAATGGTGTGGTCCTTGCCGCATGATTGGCCCCATGGTGGATGAATTATCCAACGAATATGCAGGCAAAGCCGTAATTGGAAAGTTGAACGTGGATGAAAATCCCGATATCTCCATGAATTACGGTGTGCGCAGCATTCCTACGTTGTTGATTTTCAAGAACGGTCAGTTGGTTGATAAAATCGTTGGTGCGGTTCCAAAGCAAAACATTGCTTCGAAAATCGACGCCCAGTTATAATCGAGAAATATGATTTGAAAAGGCCGGCTCGCCGGCCTTTTTTGTTCCCCGAATCCTACCTGTGCTACTCGAAGAAATCCAATCCTTCACCCAATTTGATCTGTTGGCCCAAAAAGCCAAGGAGGGATTTATTGCGGGTATGCACAAAAGCCCTTTCCGTGGATTTTCCGTTGAATTCGCCGAACACCGTCCCTACAATCCGGGCGAAAGTGTCAAGAACATCGATTGGAAATTGTTGGCGCGGACCGACAAAAAATACATCAAACAGTTTGACGAAGAAACCAACCTGAAGGCACATTTGTGGGTTGACGTGTCGCGCAGCATGCACTATCCGTTGGACCTATCGCTCAAATTGAAAATGGGGGTCTTGGGCGCTGGCGTCATTGCCCATTTGCTGCAGCAACAAAAAGACAGTTTTTCTTTGGGGTTGTACGGTGAAAATGGATTTGTTTATCGCAGTCCCATCAAGAGTACTCGCGGTCATTTGCAGCAACAAATTGGTGTTTTAGGTCAGTACTGGGAAGGCAAAGATGTCAATTCCAATCGTTTAGACAATAATGTCGACACAACTGATTCCAACCCGCCTTTACAGGACTTTGAGCGTGCTGCTTTGCAAGTGGGACGCCGGCATCTGGTGGTGGTTTTGAGTGATTTGTTGTGGGATCCGGCCGAGGCGACAGCCGAGGCCTCATTTTGGAAATCCATGGCCATGCTTCGATTTCAGAAATGTGAGATTCTGCTGTTACAAGTGCATCACGGACAGCATGAGGCGATGATGAATCTGGGTAATCGCCCCGTTCAATTCATCGACTTAGAAACCGATACCCGAATCAAATTGCAACCCGATGAAATTCAAGAAACCTATTTCAAGGCCGAGCGCGAACGCCAAAAAGCCATTGAACAGCAATGTATGCAATTGGGAATCGACCATTTTCTTGCCGATGTTTCGCAACCCTTAGAACAAACACTGACGGCCTTCTTCGTGAAGCGTTCAAAATTACTTTGACCCAAAACTGGGGAGGTTAACGGACAAACAACAGTCGCTGTGGATTTAGATCTGCCGTAATACCACCATCAAAACTCAGAGCCCCATTCACCCACACCTTTTCTGGAACGTATTTGAAAGTATGTCCTTCCAACGGCGACCAACCGCATTTGTAATAGAGTCCTTCCTTCGTTACGGGCTTGGTGTTTTTTCCTAGTAAAACCATATCCGCTGCATATCCCTCGCGCAAATACCCCCTACCCTCAATTTGATACAAAATGGCTGGGTTGTGACACATTTTTTCTACTAACTTTTCGATACTGATTTTTCCCTCAGCTACATAATCCATCATCAACGACAGTGCATGTTGAACCAATGGCAATCCCGATGGGGATGTGGGATAGGTATTCTGTTTTTCTTCCCAAGTGTGGGGTGCGTGATCAGTGGCTATTACATCAAATCGGTCATCGAGCAAGGCTGTCCACAGCGCATCTCTATCCGATGCTGTCTTCACCGCTGGATTGCATTTGATTAGGTGTCCGAGCGTTTCATAATCCGCCGAAGAATAATGTAAATGGTGCACGCATACCTCCGCAGTTATTCGTTTCTCGGACAGTGGTATATCATTGCGAAACAGGTGCGTTTCTTTTTCAGAGGTGATGTGCAAAATATGCAATCGCGTATTGTGTTTTTTCGCGAGTTCAATGGCAAAAGACGACGACAAATAACAAGCCTCTGCATCGCGAATTATAGGGTGTTCTGATGGCGGAATATTCTCGCCAAAACGACTTAATGCCTCTGCATATCTTTGTTTAACACGAGCTTCAGACTCACAATGCGTGGCAATCAAAATGGGCGAATTGGCAAAATGACCGTTGAGCGCTTGTTCTTGGTCTACCAACATATTACCCGTGCTGCTGCCCATGAACAGCTTCACGCCACACACATTTCTCGGATTCACCCGTTTGACTTCCTCCAAATTATCATTGGTCCCGCCTAAATAGAAAGAATAATTCACCGCTGACGACTGTGCACCCAAGGCATATTTCTCTTCGAGCAATGCATTGGTCACCGTTTGGGGATTCACATTGGGCATTTCCATAAACGATGTGGTACCACCGGCCAAGGCCGCCCTACTCTCGGTATAAATATTGGCTTTATGGGTTAAGCCAGGCTCCCGGAAATGCACTTGATCATCAATCACTCCAGGAATTAAAAATTGTCCGTTTGCATCGTGAATCACTACATTGCCTTCAACGGAAATGTTTCGATCGATTTTCTCAATTTTACCTTGATTTACCAACAAATCCCCCTCAAATGTGGTGAAATCAGTGACGATTCTAGCGTTTTTAATTAATTGCTTTGTCATACAGCTTAGTGTTTGTAAAATTACAATTTTCCACTAGCCCAAAAATGAGAAGAATTGGAAATTATCGAAGTAGGGTAAAATTCCCTTTCAATGACCTTTTCTCATTGTCACACCCGATCCAGTACGCCGTAAAAATATAGACGCCTTCCGGAGCTGGCTTGCCATTGACATTGCCGTCCCAGTTGATATCCGGACTTTCCATCTCCATGATCTTTTCGCCCCAACGGTTGTAAATCTTGATGTTGTAAGTAGCCCCCTTCACTTTGTACTGATTCATGGGGTAATAATCATTTCTTCCGTCGCCATTGGGAGTAAAGGCATTGGGCATGAAAATGTACGAGGGGTACAAATCTTTGCGTTTTTTCATGTTGATGGTATCTGAAGATACGCAGCCCTCAACATCTTTTACACGCACCCAATAAACGCCGCTATCATAGGCCACAATCGTTCTGGTAGAAGCACCCGTATTCCATTTATATGAAATCATGTTGGGTCCCGCATCCAGTGTGGGGTTTTCCGACAAGCACAAGGTTGTGTCCCTACCCAAATCCAACAGCGGATTGGGAAACAAGGAAACTTGAATGGAATCGGTTTCCGGACAGTTATTCGAATTGAAAAGCTCCACCACCACCGTTCCTGGTTCAGTAAGTCTGTAGTTCTTTCCGATGACCTCTTTGTTCCATACGATGCGTGTAGCACCCGCCAAATTCACCGTTAGGTTTGTATCGATTTGATCACAGAAACGAAGGTCGCTGCCCAACTCAAACTCATTTGGGAAATTCTTTAATATAAAAGTATCTCTGTCAGAACATAGCCCCACCGTAATTTTCAACCAATACAAACCTGGATTGGTGATCGTTGCCACCTTCGTCGTTGCCCCATTGCTCCAAATTACCGAGGTTGTTCCGCCAATATTGACTTTGGCATCGAAATTTACGGGCACATTCGGACAAACTACCGTATCATTGACAACGGCTTGAATGGGTGTAAACTGACTGATTACAACAGAATCTTTAGATTTACAAAAATTGGGCGTTTCACCGGTCACAAAATACTTACCTGACTTGGTTACAGTAATCAAGGCCGTGGTTTCACCTGTACTCCAATTGTATTTGGCCATGCCAGGGAGCGCGCCAATCCCCCGGTTGATTTTTTCATCGCTACAAAATACAGTATCGCCAAAGGCTTTCACTACATCCCTATCGATCGTTATTCGCATCGAATCGCGCCATGCACACACTTTGCTGTAAACATCCAACCACACCCAACCTTCTTTGCCTGTGCTCATGGTATCTGTGGTTGCCCCTGTACTCCATTTGTAAGCCTCTGCAGAGATATTGGATTTCAACGACACACGTCCTCCCGGACAAATGATGGTGTCTTTGGGGAGTTTCGGTTTCAATGGCTCTACAACGGTTACGTAGGCCACGAAACTGTCTACACATTTGTTTTTGTACGCGAACAACTTCACTTTAAACTTTCCTGCGTGAGGGAAGGTAAAAGTTGGACTTGCCAAATTGGAAGTATCCTTGGTTGAGGTATCAACACCAAAGTCCCAATGGTAGCGCTGCGCCGAGGAACTTTTATTCTGAAATTTGTATTGATATCCGCAGATAAAAGTAGGCACAAAATAAGAGGCGACGACATCCACCACACAGCTTTGAACGTTAAATTGATAATCCCTGCGCGTTGAAGAAATCAATTGCCCATTTCGGTACTCTTTTACTATGATACCAATGACAAATTGCCCAATCTTCGTGGGTGTTAATGTCAAGAACCCCGTATTTCTGTCAATGACCAATGGGGGATTCCCGTCAATTTGATTGGTATCTCTGTACCCTGTAGCCCATGAAATCTGCGAAAACGGCGGCTGCTGCAAATCGCCATTGGCACCTTGGTCGGGTCGAGGCATCGAAGAAGTCCCCCCCGTAAACGGCCTAAACAATTCATAAACAAGGCTATCACCATCGTCATCAATCGCACTGTGATCAAATTTTAACGGAGTATTGGTGCACAAAAAGTTCGGTGGAATTTCTTTGAAAACTGCAGCGTTGTTCTCTTTCCTGTTCGACAATGTCCTTGGATCTGGAATGAAAGTCCAGTAGTTTGCCCCGGTTCCGCCCGGATCTACCAGGTTGGTAATGGTTCCATTTCTACAGCATCGCTGAAACGATACATAATACCCTCCAGTAATGGGAGGCAATGTGAAGGTCGCTTCGTACCAATATTGATCCACACAGGCATTGGGCGCTTTTACGATGCAATTATAATTGGTTTTCACCACTCGTTTGGGCCCTTGGCGATTGATTTGTTTGGGATATCCACCCACCATGTTTCGGGTTTGGCCGTTAAAAACACCAATGTAAGCGGTGGCATCAGAAGCAATGGCTTGGGGGTTCCCGTTTTGACAGTCGATATAAAGATCCAATCGGATTTTGTACTGATTGCTACCTATGTATTTGTAGGTTACCTCACCTCCGACAATATGTGTAGCATAAGACGCAAGGGACTGCATCAAAATGAAACACAATAGAAGGAATCGGCGCATCATAGACTCAAAAATAACACAGAATTGGTAAAGGTTGTTTGCATTTGACAAACAAACAACACAAAATGTGGTCTATTTCAATAACTTAAATCAAGTACAACTGCAAATCACCTGGATTTTCGTTGTTAAAGAACACGTGTTCTTGCAGTGTAGTAGCGATAGATACGCCTACAAAATCGGCTTTAATTGGATAATTTCGATGTTCACGTTCTGCTAAAAACGCGGTACGAATGGTATCAAATCCGTGTTCGTATAAATCAACCAAAACCTGCATAGCGGTGCCGCCTGAATGAATTACATCGTCGATTAGAATTACGGGCGTTGTCAGCGCTACCATGTTAGGCACCACACCCTCCCACCGATAATCATCTGCTACATGTAGATTTCCCAACGAAACATTACAATCAGGTAAAATTCTGTCCAATTCGTGGTTAAGCTCCAAGGCGATGGCCATGCCGCGCTCATTGATTGCCACAAAGTACAAATCCGTTTCATCGGCAAAGGCCTCAGCGATTTCACAAGCCATTCGCTGGAAAATGAGACGAATTTCAGGGTGTGATTTTAGTGCGGTTCTGGTCGACATATTCGTTGATAGGGTAAAATTAGGGGGTGCAATTCAAATCTCCACGATTCCATCAAAATTTTTGCGCAACCGGCTGATGTATTTGCTTTTTTGATACCATTCTCCCAATGCCTTTAAGTCTGGTTTCGATAGGTTTTGAAATTGCTCAAATTCTATCTCCAACGCTCTTTCGTAATTCATCAATTCCCCTTCTACAAGGGACATGGCGGACGTATTTTGTCGATCCATTTCCTCAATAGAATCGCTCAGTTCCATCATTTCCATTAAAAAATCTTGCGGCAATGAATTGGGAATGGCGGCATTG
>JBANFU010000198.1:0-5833 GCA_037975865.1 Bacteroidota bacterium | reverse complement strand
AACTTGGTTGAATTCCCAATCTTTGGCTGCCTGTCCGAAAAAATACACTGCGTCTAAGTCATCCCAGACCCCATCGGATTCACCCAAGACCTCACAGGGAATTTGGGGCGCTTGAGATCTTACTTCAGCGGAATTCATTTCAGGCAATCCCTGCCCCTGAATTCCGAAAATTTGAAAATTTCTGGGGTCCGCATTGGAAAGATCAAAACCCATGGACTGGAGCTCGGCTTTGGTGATGCGATACATCCCTGTTTTGCCAATTTCAACCTGCACCCACTTCCCTTGACTCAAAAAGGATTGGGCCTGAGCATCGAGGGCCAAAAGAGAAAACCAGACACCAAAAATGGATAAAATTTTTTTCACCATGTTTAGAACGGGAAATTACAAAAAATCATTGAAATCAATTGTCATTGTATTGTCACTAGCGCAGGTTTTCGATGATTTTTCAGAAAGTTTCCTGATAAAATCAATAATTTATCCTTTGATTCGTTTTTATTTGTAAGTTTGTTAGACGTACCACATGAAAACAGCATTACGAGTACTTAGTCTTGGCTTCTTAGGGACTTTGAGTTTGAAACTTCAAGCGCAAGATCCGGAGCTTTCGCAGTTCTACGCGTCACCCGTGTACACCAACCCTGCATTGGCAGGATCTGCCGTGTGTGCCTATGGTGCTGCTGGACGATTTGCCACCAACTACCGAAATCAGTGGCCCAATTTGCCTGGAACGTTTCGTTCTTTCTGCGCCTCTTGGGATCAGCACATTCCCAGTGTGGGTGGTGGTTTAGGCGCGATGGTATTTCACGACATTGCAGGATCGGGTTTATTAACCTCTACCACAGTAAGTGGTGTATACAGTTATTTATTGCCCTTAGATCGTGGACGTATTTATATGCGTTTTGGTCTTCAGGGATCGTACACCATGAAATCCATCAACTGGAGCAAGTTGAAATTTGCGGATCAAATCAATCCAACACAAGGATTTGTTCTTCCTACAGGCGAACAACAACCTGCGAGTTTGAACAAGAGCTACCCCAACTTCAATGCGGGATGGGTGATGTATTCAAGCAAATTCTACATGGGTTTTGCTGCACACAACATCATCGAGCCTAACTGGAGCTTCTACGACAACCCAGATGAAGTATTGCCCATGCGCATGACCGTGCACACAGGTGCTGTAATTCCATTGACTAAAAGTCGTTTCGAAGAAAACACATTCTCTCCCAACGCTTTGTTCATGAAGCAGAGAAACTTCACCCAGTTAAACTTGGGATTCTATGCAAACAAAGGTCCCTTGGTAACCGGTTTGTGGTTCCGTCAAACTTTTGGAACATTTAAAAATTCTGATGCTATCATCATGTTGGTTGGCTTTAGAAAAAATCGCTTCAAATTTGGATACAGCTACGACTTTACGGTTAGCGATGGTCGCAGTGCCATTCCTTCTTCTCATGAGGTGAGCGCAACCATCGATTGGTGTGTACCTCCCGGAAGAACGCCATTCAAACCATTGCGTTGTCCAGAATTCTAACCGAACCCAGTTTTCAACAATTAATATTCACAAAAAGCCCAACAACCGTTGGGCTTTTTTATTGCGTATGTTGAAAAAAAATATATATTTGCAAATAATACACACAATCTGTCGTTATTAGAAACAAAGAATGCAAACCGTGTTAATGAAAAATCGCACTTGGATTTGGGCAGTAGCAGCCATGGTGGCCGCTAGCGCTTGCGGTCCGAAGAATGTAAGTAAGACCACAGGTCAAGCCTACAACAATCCCAAATGGGGAGGTTTTGCCAACCCAAAATACAGGGGACAAGAAACAGGACCAGGATTGGTTTTGGTAGAAGGTGGGTCATTCACCATGGGTTCTACTGAAAAAGATCTTCAGTTCGACAACAACAATGCAGAGCGAACTGTAACCGTAAATTCATTCTACATGGATGAAGCGGAAGTTAGCAACCTTCAGTATCGCGAATACGTGTATTGGTTGATGCGTACTTACATTAGTTATCCTGAAGTATACCAACGCGCCCTACCAGACTCTTTGTGTTGGAGAAGCAAATTGGCATACAATGAGCCATTCGTGGAATACTACTTCCGCCACCCTTCTTACAAGGACTATCCTGTAGTAGGAGTTAACTGGCAACAAGCTTCAGAGTTTGCCCAGTGGAGAACTGAGCGCGTGAACGAAACCATCTTGGATCGTGAAGGTATCATCAAATACGATGTTGTTACCGACGCAAACGATGACAATACATTCCACACTAGAACTTACTTGGCAGGTCAGTATGACTTTATCAAAAAAGGCAAAAAGCCTTTGGCTGATTATAGCAAGAAAAAGAAAAAAGACCAGAAGCGTTTCAAAGTAAACATGGAAGATGGTATTTTCTTGCCTGAATATCGCTTACCAACAGAAGCCGAGTGGGAATATGCGGCCCAAGCCAATATTGGAGATGTTCAATTTAACAACGTTGAACAAAAGAAAATTTATGGCTGGAATGATTACACGATCCGCATCAAAGAGGAGAAAGAAAAAGACCGTGGTAAAATTCGTTTGAATGCCATGGTAGGAAAAGGTGATTTCGGTGGAGTTGCTGGAGGACCACTAAATGATGCTGGTTTTGTACCAACACCGGTTTACAGTTATTGGCCAAATGCCTATGGATTGTACAACATGGAAGGTAACGTTGCAGAATGGACTATGGATGTTTACCGTCCATTGACGCAAGAAGACTTCGACGCGTTCATGCCTTTCCGTGGTAACGTGTACAAAACATTGGTTTTGGATCAGTATGGTGTCATCGAACAGAAAGATTCATTGGGCCGTTTGCAATACCGCGACGTAACAGAGCGTGAGAATGTAAATCGTCGTAATTACAAGAAGGCAGACAACATTGGCTTCAAGGATGAAGAGAACTACAACAACGGAGATATGACCTACGAATACGGTGTAACTTCATTGGTGAACAACAAAGCTCGCGTATACAAAGGTGCTTCTTGGAACGACCGTGTATATTGGGCCTCGCCTGGAACCCGTCGTTTCTTGGATGAAAAGCAAAGTCAGTCTAACATTGGTTTCCGTTGTGCTATGATTCGCATTGGTTCACCAGTAGGTAACGGCAAGAAAAAATACAACAGCCTACCAAGTTCAGGTATCGACAAAAAGACTAAGCGTAGACGTTAACACGCTTTATACACAACAAAAAGGGTCGCTCTGTGAGCGGCCCTTTTTGTTGTTACTCATACACCCCAGACAATACTAGATACAAACAATCCATTCACGGAATAAGTGCGCTCTTGTTAGGCGAAACCATCGCTCTAGAACCAACATTGACTAAAAAAGAAAAGCCCCGTTTCCGGGGCTTTTGTGTGCTCTTTGAGCGAGAAACGAGACTCGAACTCGCGACCCCAACCTTGGCAAGGTTGTGCTCTACCAACTGAGCTATTCTCGCTTGTTGATTGATGACTCAATCGTGGTGCAAAAGTAACAGAAAGTTTCTAATCCGTCAAGTTGATTTGAAAAAAAATTAAAAAAGGCAGTCCTGTAAGCCGGGTTCTGTACTTCAGTTTCCTGAAGCTTCTATCATTGATCTAGGATGCAACTCACGCGGCACCTCTATCGGTCTACCCTCCTGGCTTGCCGAAGCAATGGGGCGGGTCGCCCTTTAATCCAGGTTTATTTGACCTTTCAACCCGCAAGGTTTGTCCCAATCCCGAATCACTTCGGAACGAGTGGGCTCTTACCCCACTTTTTCACCCTTACCACCTCAGAGGTGGCGGTATAGCTTTCTGTGACACTTTCTGTAACCCCGAACCGAAATTCAGAGCCCCTTCCCGTTAGGAAGTGCGGTACCCTGTGTTGCCCGGACTTTCCTATTCGCTTTTACGAATCGATAGAACGGACTGCCTTCGTCAAAGATAACACCGATTTCGGTGGAAAACACGATCCCCATTCACAATGCGGTTTTGCTATCTTTGTAGAACCTAAGTATGGAAACACAATTTGAGGCGGTAATCGGTTTGGAAATTCACGTGCAATTGCAAACCAAAAGCAAAGCATTCTCTGCAGACAGTACAGAATATGGCGCTTTACCCAATACCCAGGTGAGCCCAATCAGTTTGGGCCATCCCGGTACACTGCCTAGGCATAACAAAGCAGCCATTGACAATGCCATTAAAATGGGATTGGCTTTAAATTGTGACATTCGCCGGGTAAATCGTTATGCCAGGAAAAACTATTTCTATGCCGATTTGCCCAAAGGGTATCAAATTACACAGTTCGACACTCCACTCTGTAACAACGGAGCAGTGCGGATCAAACTTGGCGATGGCACAGTCAAAGATATCCGCCTAACCCGTATCCACATGGAAGAAGATACAGGCAAGAGCATGCACGATCAAGATTTGAACGATACCTTGGTCGATTACAATCGCGCAGGTACGGCATTGATTGAAGTGGTCACTGAACCGGATATCAAAACCGGAGATGAGGCCTATGCTTTTGTTACCGAAATTCGTCGTTTGGTGCGTTACCTCGACATTTGTGACGGAAACATGGAGGAAGGTAGTTTGCGCTGCGATGCCAACATATCAGTTATGCCCCTCGGATCCAAAACGTTCGGAACAAAAGTGGAGGTAAAAAACATGAACTCCATTTCCAATGTAAAACGAGCCATCGATTTCGAGATCAAACGTCAGACCGACCTCATCAACGCCGGTGGAACAGTAGACGGCGAAACCCGCGGTTTCAATGGATTGAACGGCACCACATTCAGCATGCGTAAAAAGGAAGCGGTGAATGATTACCGATATTTCCCAGAGCCTGACTTGCCACCTACCATCGTAACAGAAGACTATTTGGAAGCGGTTAGAGCCACCATGCCTGAATTGCCATCCACTTTGTATTCTCGATTCACAGAACAATATGGATTGAGCGATTACGACGCTTCTGTGTTGGTAGACGACAAACACAGTGCACTTTACTTTGAAGAAGTAGTCAAGCATGCGCCCAAGTACAAACAAGCCTCGAATTGGATCGCTGGTCCCATCCGCGGATATCTCAATGAAAATGCCTTAGGCATGGAAGATTTCAGTTTGTCACCGGCGCAAATCGCTGGAATCATTGAACTGATCGAGTCCAACAAAATCAGTCACACAGCGGCCTCGCAGCAACTCTTCCCTGCCCTCACCCAGAATCCACAGGCCATGCCCGAGGATTTGGTTGCGGAATTGGGCTTGGCGAACATCACTGACAGCTCTTTCATCGACGGTTTGGTTCAAGAGGTACTGGCCAATTTCCCCGAAAAAGTCGCAGAATATCGCGCCGGCAAATTGGGGTTGCTGGGATTGTTCGTGGGTGAAGTAATGAAGCGCTCTCAAGGAAAAGCCGACCCAAAAACGGCCAATGCATTGGTAAAAGCCGCGCTAGAACAAGGATAATCCACAAAATCATGAGGAAAACGGGCTGGTTGTTTTGGGCTTTCTCACTGATCACAGGGATTGCAACCGCTCAATCATCCGGGACCTCCTACTCCAACCTTCCCGATAACAATGTCCCCAGGCTACAAGAATTAACGTTCCTCGATACCTCGGTTAACCTTTTTCAGGCACATTATGCCACCATCATTGGGGGACTAACCGAACAATTCACGCTGAGAAATTCTGCGACTTTCAGTGTGCTCCATATTGGCGATGAGTTGGTCAATGAAGTAGCACCCTTTTTGGGCGAGTCTTGGTTTGGAAAATCTCGGGGTCCGGGTTTGTTTTTTCCGGGCTGTTTGATAAATAACGCCATCACAACGCCTGTAGAGACCAAACACACGGGCGATTGGATTT
>JBANFU010000172.1:0-4606 GCA_037975865.1 Bacteroidota bacterium | reverse complement strand
GTTCACGTTTCAGATTTGAGCTGGAATAAGAAAATCAAGCACCCAAGTGAGTTCACCAAAAAAGGTGACAAATTGGAAGTGGTTGTTTTGGAAGTGGACAAAGAAAATCGCCGTTTGAGCCTAGGCCACAAGCAATTGGAAGAAAACCCATGGGAAACATTTGAGAACATCTTCTCAATTGGTTCAATCCATGAAGGTACTGTGATGTCGGTGAACGACAAAGGAGCTACCATCCAAATGCAGTATGGAGTAGAAGCATTCGCACCTTCTCGCCACATCAAAAAGGCAGACAACACCACCATGTCGGATGACGAAACCTTGGAATTCGAAGTAATCGAATTTTCAAAAGATGCCAAGCGCATCATCGTTTCTCACACCAACATCTGGAAAGGTGCTGAAAGAGCAAGTAAAGATGCTGATAACAATGCCAAAGACAAAGCGCGTAAAAACGCAACCAAAGTTGTTAAGAAAATCAACCAAACTTCTGAAAAATCAACCTTCGGTGAGTTGGATGCCTTGACAGCATTGCGTGCACAGTTTGAAAAAGCTGAAAAGAGCGAGTCTAAAGCCAAAACAGACAAAGCAGAAGCAGACAAAGTAGAAGCCGCAAAAGTAGAAGCTTCTTCTAGCAGTGCTGCAACTTTGAAGTCGCTTTCAGGCGTAGGTCCAGCAATGGAAAAACGCATGATTGCTTTGGGTGTGAACAACATCGACGATTTGAAAGGTTTGACTGAAGATAAAATTGCCGCTATGACCGCAGAAGATGCTAAAATCTCTGCCGATCAGTGGGGTAAATGGATCGAAGAAGCCAAATCACTCTAAAGAATAGCAAACGACTGAAAAGCCTCGCTTCGGCGGGGCTTTTCTTTTTTCATCGTTATCTTTGTAATAATGACAGAGCAACTCATCGCAGCATTTGTAATTAGTGTCTTGCATGGTTTTATTCCCGGCCATTGGCTACCGTTTTTGGCCTTGGCGAAAAAAATGGGTTGGTCCAAATCCCAAACACTGCGGTATACTGGATTAGCTGCCATCGCCCACGCAGGGGGGACGGTCATTATTGGATTAATCGTGGCACAGTTAACCATGTTGGGATTACACGCGTCCAACGCAACGTCAACCTGGTTTGCAGGGGCTCATTTTGAGTCATTGGGCTCTGTGTTGATGGTTTTTTTGGGGATTTGGTTTTTATACCGTCATCACCGTCACCATCATTTTCATTTTCCCCAAAAAGCCACCAATCAAGAAGGAAAATGGGCTTTCGGCGTTGTCTTGTTCTCCCTTTTTTTATCGCCGTGCATGGAGATAGAGTCCTATTTCTTCACCCTCGCTCCGCTCGGGTGGAGTGTGATCTTCGCACTCGTGCTCGTTTATTCATTAACCACCTGGTTGAGTATGATGGGTGGTGTATGGATTGGATTCCAAGGATTGGAGCGCTGGAACTCACACAGACTTGAACACAGCGCAGGCCTCATTACCGGCATTGTTATGATTCTGTCGGGTCTGATGCTGGCTTTGGCGTAAGGCCCAAGTATCGATCGATGACCGAATGTACCCCATACAACAACGGCAACAAAACAATGGCCATCCCCAATTTGTATATGTAGTTGATTGTACCCACTTGTAATACCCAAATTAAATCGTATTTCCCGCCGAAATAAAAGGCAATGACAAGTACTACATAACTATCAATAAACTGACTCACAACCGTACTCCCGGTTGCTCTCAACCATATCAATTTATCACCCGTTTTCTCCTTGAGTTTGGTGAAAATCATGGCATCTACAATCTGTCCTACCAAAAAGGCCACAAGCGAACCGATAATAATCATCAATCCTTGTCCAAACACGGCGTTGAATGCAGAAGACATATCGCCTAAACCCTGGTTTTGACCACTGCCCAGCCAAAAGTCAGCGCCTTGAAGCGACATCGCCAATCGAACAGCCAAAAAAGAATAAACCAACAAGCCAGCGGCTAGCCAAGACAGTTTCTGCACACCCTTTTTACCGTAGTATTCGTTGATTAAGTCGGTGAGGATAAATACAATCGGCCATAGAATTACTCCAGCCGTCATATCGAAATTGAATGTGCCTCCCAACAAAGAAATGTTCGCAGGATTCAGTCCCAGTGTCTTCTCCAATGAAAAGATTTTGGCCCCTATAAATTCAGCCACGATCGCATTGGTGAGAAACAACATCCCCAAGACTAAAAATAGGTGCTCCTTTTTGCGGTGTTTGATTTGTTCAGTCATAAATGATACAAAAGTAATGTAATTGAGTCCTCACAATTAGACAATGCTAGGTTTGTAGATATCCCCAATGCCAATAAGACAATTTTGGTCGGATTTTTGTTTTCGTACCTACAATGCAAAAACGCATCCTTTTACTCGGCACTTTTATTCTCTTCTTTCAAGTTGGAATGGCTCAATATACGTTCGATCAATTGATGTCGTTCGGACTTCGTTCCGATGAAAAGGGGGATTATCCAACAGCCATTGTGAGTTTGGATCAGGCGGTAGAATTAAAGCCTCAAGAGGATATTGCCTGGGTAACCCGCGGCGTTGTGAGAGTGCATATGAAAGATTTCGGATCTGCCGTTGTTGATTTTAACAAAGCCATTTTACTGAATCCCAACCGAACTCAAACGTATTTGTATCGTTACATCGCCTACAAGGAAACCGAAAACTATCAGTTTGCCTACAGCGATATCAATCGTTACTTGAGTGAGGCAGCACAAGACACGTTTGCACACGCAGAACGGATGGAATTATCCATGCTTCTGTCGGAATACGAAACATTTCAAGCCGACTTCAATTGGTTGTTTGCCTTGTACGGCGAAGCTTTTTTTACAGAATACGGTTACGGGAGAAAGCAGTTACAGCATTTTGAAAAAGTGAAGCAAATGCCTGTGTACGCCAAAATTCTAGGCGCGTTGAATGCTAAACACCCGGAAAGTAAGGTAGTGAAATCTTATTATTTGTCGGCCACCTATCAAGCGGAGCAATACAGTACCTGCCTTACGTTGGCCGATGAACTGCTGCAGCTCGATCCCCAAAACGTGGGGTATCTTCGTTACAAAGGCGATGCCCTTTTTTATTTGAATCGCATAGATGAGTCTGCGTCTATTTATACAGAATTGTTGAAAGCGGCGCCCAATGATGCCGATTTACTCGCCGATTATGGACATTGCCTATTGCAGCAAGAAAAGTGGCAAGAGGCCGATGAGTGGCTCAGTAAGTCCATCAAAATGAAAAATGGATCTCCGGCCTATGCCTATCTGGGTCGAGGCATTGCCCGCTATAATCAAGGAAAAGTGGGGTTGGCTTGTGTTGATTGGGAAAGGAGTTACCAACTGGGTGAGAAGGCAGCCAAAAAATGGTTGGATTTACATTGTAATTGACGGAATTGAGCATTTTATTATTAAGGAGGAACATATGAAATTGATTGGTGAAAAAAATTCGTTACTTGGGTACATTGGATTGTTCTCATTATTAAGCTTTAGTTCGGTTGCATCTTGTCAATCAGCAAATAAGCCCAAAATCAAAGAATCGAAAGATTCTTTCCATTGTATTCAGGTTCCAGCTGATCAGCTTGATTTTTTTCGCAAACAGCCCCCAGTTCAATTTTGGCAAAAAGTAATTTTGTTGACCAAAGACTCAGCCATTGTGGTTCACAAAGACAGCCGAAACATGATGGATGTAATTTCGGCTACACGACTCGATTCACTGGTAAACTGTTCAGGTCTTGAGAAAACGGCGCAATGCTATCGAGATTCGTTTGGGTACGAGACCTGTGAGTTGGTTAAGTTCGTTAGAGGAAAACGCGAATTTTTTGATTTTAAGAAGGTAGGTCCACTGGTTGATGATGCCAAAAAGGTGTTCGAAGAAATTGGTGTGAATCCCATTTACGCGCAGTGGATATTACTCATTGAGTCACCAAACAATCCGAAGGCTAGGTCGATTAGTGGTGCGGTTGGACATTATCAGTTGATGCCGTTTGTGGCGAAAAAATATGGATTGGTTGTGAGTAGCGGTCGTGATGATAGACATGACTTTCATCTAAGTAGTATGGCCGCAGCTAAATTGATGCGAGATTACTGCATTCCCAATGCCTCGCGAATGGCAATGTCGCTGGGTTTGCAGCCGGATGTAGATCAACTATGGTTTCAGTTGTTGGTGATGCATGTGTACAATGCAGGGGCAGGAAACGTGAGAAAGGCGTTAGCCGCAGTGGGTGAGGTCCAGAGTGGGGAAGAGCTGCTGTTGAAATTGTGGAAAACGCAGGCGGGGGCCTTCGGGAACTCCTCCCAAAATTACTCCCAGCTGGCGTTGGCGAGTTACATCAACTACTTAGATTGGTTGAAATCTGAGTAAGAATCCCGCAAGGGGCGTAAAGCGGAGAGTTTTCGCGATGAAAATGTGTTTCCCATGGTGTACAATCGGCTTTTTTCAATGTGGAAATCCCCTTTATACACCCATTAGATAATTTCTAAATGGCAGTATTTCAAGTCTCTATAGAATTTGTTTAGATTGATTTTAAATTGAAAACTCTGTTAACAATTTATTTTTTAAGGGAGGGGGCATAATCTATATTTGCATCGCGAAAAA
>JBANFU010000143.1:0-14322 GCA_037975865.1 Bacteroidota bacterium | reverse complement strand
GATGTTGGCAGCTATCGGTATTATCATCATGTCAAAACAAGTGCACGTGTTGTTGGGTATCAGTCCCACAAATGCAGCGGGTAAACCCATCGTTGAACCGATGGAACTGATAGCAGAAATTCCACATACACTGTCGCACATTCATCCAAATGTAGCTTTGATTGGATTGTTGAGTTTGGCCATTGTATTTCTGTGGCCAAGAATCAAGCACCCCATATTAAAGAAAATTCCAGCGCCCGTAGTGGTGTTGGCTGTATCGATACCCCTGGCCAAATATTTAGGACTGGGCAAAGGTCAACTCATTCATTTTGATCAGGACTTCATCCACACGTTGGCATGGAATGAGCGATTCGATGGATTTCAACAAACAGGGGTATTCATCAAATATGTGTTGATGTTTGCTCTGGTGGGTAGTTTGGAGAGCCTTCTCACTGTAAAAGCCGTTGACATGTTGGATCCCTATCATCGTAAAAGTAATGCCAATAAAGATTTGATGGCCGTTGGGATTGGTAACGTCATTGCTTCACTGGTTGGTGGACTTCCGATGATTTCAGAAGTAGCTCGTAGCAGTGCCAACGTAAGCAATGGTGCCAAGACGCGTTGGGCGAATTTCTTTCATGGTGTATTTATTTTCCTTTTCTTGTTGATGGACCTTCAATTTTCCGATATGATTCCCTTCGCTGCTTTGGCGGCCATGTTGATTGGTGTGGGTTTCAAATTGGCTAGCCCCAAGGAATTTGGTAGAATGGCGAAAATTGGTCCTGAGCAATTGATCGTATTTTGTGTTACCATCGTTGTAACCCTCATGACCGATTTGTTGGTGGGCATTGGTGTGGGCATCCTGGTTAAATTGGTAACCCAGCACATTTTGGGCGTTCCTTTGAAAGCTACATTCCAGGCCTTTGTAAAAAAGGATGAGCAATCGCTCATTGTAACCGGTGCCGCCGTGTTCTCAAATTGGTTGGGCATCAAAAAGCACATTGATTCAGTCAGTACCTCATCGGAATTCACCATGGATTTGTCGCAATGCAACGTGGTGGACCACACCGTTATGGATAACATCATCCATTTGCAAAACGACTTCGAAAATGCGGGTGGAAAGTTGCAGGTTGTGGGTTTAGATACCTTGACGCCAACATCCAAATCCAATCATGAGTTATCGACCCGATTGAGAGAAAAATCAAACCGATTGGATCATCTAGGCAACGCAAAATAGGGTATACATGAAAACGAAGCAGTCTCATGCCAACATCCCTGATGTGTTGGAAGAGTTAAAACATTATTTACCTGCTCAAGCGCCGCTGAAGGATTTTATCCATCACAATACCCTGCACGCATTTCAGTCGGAGCCATTCTTCTCTGCCATTGAAAAAGCGAGCACCTTGTTTGGGTATAAAACGCTGATGTCCTTGGCAGAATATAGGAGCCGGTTTGCAGAAGGGAAAATCGATGAAGACATCGTAGACCAAGTCATCAAAACCCATAAAGATTCAAGCGAATTCGAAACCTGGAAACAGCGGTTGATTTCTGAAGATGTTGACCAAACGGTAGAGGAACGGGTGGGTAAACTGCGCCGAGAGTGGGTCAGAAATGCGGGTATAGATCTCGACTCATTGGTTCACCCGATGCTGTTCAGAATTATTTGTAGCTACCTGGATCAAGGGGTTTCTATGTGGCGTTTCCCAGAAAAGAATTTGTCGTTCATGGAAGCGCTAAAAACCATGGAATCAGAGAGTGTGTCCAGTTTCTTTACAACAAAGTATGTGAGGGACAAATTTCTCAACGGTGAATATTCCATCGAATCCTTGTTGTTGCGATTGGTGGGTGATGAGAATTTAAATGCCCAATACCTGTTCGATCAGCAGTTTGCCCACCAAGGATGGTCTGGCATTGTTGCCAGTGTTGAATCACAACCCGAATCCTTGCTCGATGGCCGACGGATAACGTTGAAAGAATTCATCGAAATCGAATTGCTTCTAGAATTGGATGTGTTGGTCATGAAAAAAGGACCGCATTTCATGCCACTCAGCACCAACCTGTTACCTGAAATTGTACCTGTTTTTGATCCTATCAAACCCACAATGATTCACAGCGTGCTCTCTTTGTGGCAAATGGCTTTTGAAGAATCGTATTACCGGGAAGTGTTGAGTGGCCTTGCTCAAAATGCAAAACGCAATCAGTCCTTGGATGAAAAGCATTTTCAGGCGGTATTTTGTATCGACGATAGGGAATGCAGCATTCGCCGACACTTAGAATTGTTGGATTCGTCATGTGAAACCTTCGGAACGCCCGGTTTTTTTGGCGTGGCGTTCTATTATCAACCTGAAGGCGGGAAGTTTAAAACCAAACTGTGCCCTGCACCTGTAACCCCAACGCATTTAATCAAAGCTGTTGGCGCATCCTCAAAAAGGAAAACAGATGCGCATTTCAATCCGCTGACCCATTCGCTCATCCCCGGGTTTTTGATTACCCAATCCCTAGGATTTTGGTCCGCCCTGAAATTGTTTGTCCAGATTTTCAAACCTTCTATGAGTCCGGCAACGTCAACTTCCCTGCAGCACATGCACAAAGAAAGCAAGTTGAGTGTTGAACACAAAGGGGAATTCATTGACGGATTGCAGGTAGGGTTTACCAAAGTAGAAATGACTGATCGGGTAGAGGCGCAACTGAAAAGCATTGGATTGGTTAATCATTTTGCCCCGTTGGTGTATATGGTTTCCCACGGGAGTAGCAGTGTTAACAATCCTCATTTTTCTGCCTACGATTGTGGGGCGTGCTCCGGCCGACCTGGCTCGGTAAATGCTCGCGTAATTTGTGAGATGGCCAATGATGTTGAGGTAAGAGCCAACCTCCGTGAGCGGGGAATCACAATTCCAGACTCAACCCGTTTTGTAGGCGCTTTGCATGATACCTCTCGCGACGAAATTGTGTTTTACGACGAAGAAGGTCTGTCCAACGAACAGAAAAATCAGCACAGCGGAGTTGTGAATATTTTTCAAACCGCCCTTAAAAACAATGCCTTCGAAAGGGCCAGACGGTTTGTGTTACTCGATCAAAACAAACCTATTGAAAAAGTTTATGAAGAGGTGACCAAAAGAAGCGTTTCCTTGTTTGAGCCCCGTCCAGAGTTGAATCATGCGACCAACTCCTTGTGTATCGTTGGTTCTAGAAATTTAACCAAGGGATTGTTTCTGGATCGACGAGCATTTTTGAATTCATACGACCCTTCGATCGACGAAAATGGGGACCTGTTGTTTGGGATTTTAAAAGCCGCTGCACCCGTTTGTGGGGGGATCAATCTTGAATATTACTTTTCACGGGTTGACAATCAAAAGTTGGGGGCGGGATCCAAGTTGCCCCACAATGTGATGGGCTTGGTGGGGGTGGCCAATGGTATCGATGGCGACTTGCGCCCGGGCTTACCGAGTCAAATGGTAGAAGTGCACGATCCTGTACGACTGATGATCATTGTGGAACAAACCCCAGAGAAGATTCTGTCCGTAATTAAACGATCGCTAGAGACCTATGAATGGTTTCAAAATCAATGGATTCACTTGGTGTCGATTCATCCCCAAACGCGCGAAATTACTCGGTTTGCTAAGGGACAATTTACACCGCAAGCCATTGAGCCCACTGCCTTGTTGCATACAAATAACATGGCGGCGGCATTTGCCGAAACTTCCGATAATTTACCTGTAATGCTAATCGACCTATGATGATTCAATTTTTGCACCTCATTTTGTTGATGCCGCTCATTGGTTTTGTGGTGAGTCTCTTGATTCCAGAACAAAGAGAGAATCTGATGTCGAAATGGACATTCGGAATGATAGGTCTCAACTTTACACTATTGTTTAGTTTCGTGGTAGTTTGGCTCATTCATGGGGCTGAGGCCACGAATTTCAAGGATTGGTCGCTTTTTCAATCAGACGGGTACAACTTTTTTCTCGATTTTTATTTTGATAAAGTGACCGCCATTTATGGATTGTTGGGTGGATTCCTTACGTTCTTGATTACCATATATTCCCGGTATTATCTGCACAGGGAAAAAGGCTACAAACGGTTCTTCAATACACTGTGGTTCTTCAATGTAGGGTACAATTGGGCCGTTTTTTCAGGCAATTTAGAAACCCTATTTGTGGGTTGGGAAATCTTGGGAATTTCTTCGTTTCTACTGATTTCATTTTACCGCGAAAGGTATTTGCCAGTGAAAAATGCCGTGAGGGTGTTTTCAATTTACAGAATCGGGGATGTGGGATTAATCCTCGCTATGTGGTTAATGCACCATTTTTGGCATGAGAACATTACATTTTCTACCCTGGTAGATCAACATTTGGTGAGCGAGCATTTGAGTTCGCACAATATCATTGGTGCAGCCATTGGATTTCTCGTTCTACTCTCTGCCTATGCAAAATCAGCCCAAATCCCATTTTCGTCTTGGCTACCTAGGGCCATGGAAGGACCTACACCGTCTTCCGCAATTTTTTATGGTTCGTTGAGCGTGCATTTGGGTGTGTTTCTGATGTTGAGGATGTATCCCTTTTTAGAATCTCAAATAAGCGTGAGAATCGTCATGGTGATTCTGGGGTTGATAACCGCATTTATCACTACAAACATTGCGCGTGTACAATCTTCGGTGAAAAGTCAGATTGCTTATGCCTCAATTGCGCAAATAGGGCTCATTTTCGTAGAAATTGGCTTTGGTTGGTTGAATCTTGCACTGTTCCATTTTTGTGGGAATGCATTCTTGCGTACCTATCAGTTGCTGGTTTCACCGTCTGTAGTTAGTTATTTGATCAGGGAACAATTTTATGATTTTAAAGCCATGCCACACTCGCGCATTTCGTGGTTGCCTAAAAAATGGATGAACTCGCTTTATATGTTGAGTTTGAAGGAATTCAATTTAGAAAAACTGAATTTTTATCTGTTCTGGTCACCGTTGAAGCGAATGGGAAGGGCGTTTTCTTTCTTGAAAGAAAAACACTTTTTGTACCTGTTTTTACCCTTGTTTTTGCTGGGTGTTGGACTCCAATTTTATTTGGATCACCTCAAACACCAGAGCAATACCGCGCTCTCCGTATTTTTTGCATTGCTAGGATTGATCCTGGTTTTGAGATCCTTTGCGGAAAAATGGAATGTGACCTTGGCCTGGTGGTTGATTGCCTTGAATCATGCGTTCATTGCTTTGGCTGTTTCATTCAATGAACATTTCACTTACAACCATGTGATTTTGTATTTGTCAGGTGTATTTTTATCGCTGATGGTTGGCCATGTGGTTTTGGCGAGACTGAAAAAGTGCGAGGGTCCATTGAGTCTTCATCACTTTCAGGGACATGTGTACGAGCACAAAAAATTAACGTTGGCATTTTTGATTTGTGGACTGGGAATTAGTGGATTTCCTATCACAACCTCATTCATAGGAGAGGATTTGATTTTTAGTCACATTCATGAAAATCAATGGTTGCTCGCTACACTAATCGCATTGAGCTTCATTGTTGACGGGTTGGCCATGGTAAGAATTTACTCGCGTGTTTTCTTGGGGCCACACGCCAAAACCTACCACGAAATCGCTTATAGATCTTCATAAGATGTTGTTCCGATATTCATGGCTATTGGCTATCCATGAATTGAAGAAAATTGGTTTACTGATTGTTGCTTTGCTGTCTGGACATCTGTTCGGACAGCAGAGCTACTTCAATGTGCCGTCTTCTGATAAAACACCCGTGGGGACTGTTTTTTTTCAGCAGCAAACCAATTGTGCTTCAAGGATGGCCACCGGCAACTTTACCGTAGATCTCGGACTTTCGCACAATCTGGAAGTGGGCGTGAATGTTTTGCAGCTTTCCAGTGACTATGTCTTGAGGTCAATTCATTCAACAGCCGAGGAAATCGGTATAAACAGTCCGTTGTTTTGCGTGAATGCCCAAAAGTTCTTTCCAATCAGTAAACAGATACAATTCTCCGTGGGCAGTATCGTGGGAAGCGAATTTACAGTAGGAAGTTTGCGTTCATCCTTTGGTTGTTATGGATTTTCAAATATCAAATGGGTTTCCGAGCGATGTAAAATTACTGGTGGATTATTTACGGGGAATGCAGGGTTTCTTGGGCAGCAGGATTGTGTTCTGCTCTCGTCTCACCTAAAAAGAGTAGGAATAGAGCTGGGTACTGAATTGAATCTTTGTGGAAAGACAAGCTTGATAATGGACTTTATTTCAGGAAATTCAGCCATGTCAATGACTTCAGCAGGTATCGCCCAAAAATTGGCGCATCACTGGATTTTAAGTGGAGGTATACTGTTGCCGAACAATCACATGGATAAACCCAACGGAATTGTTGTAGAGCTCACGCACGCACTTTGATTTGCCCTATCTTTGCCATTGTGAATACAGAGCAATTTAAAGATTTAAGAGGCCGTGTAGAGGCTTTGAGGAGGTATCTTTGACGTCGATCGCAAATTAGCGGAAATCGCCGACGAAGAAGAACAAACCCTGGATCCCAAATTTTGGGACGATCCCAAAAGAGCAGAATTGCACTTGAAGAAAATCAAGGATAAAAAAATCTGGACAGACGCATTCGGTGCCATTGAAACAACCTTGGGTGACCTTGAGGTGTTAATCGAATTTCAAGAAGTGGGAGAGGCAACCGCAGATGAGGTTCACGCCCAATATTTGGACTTGATGCAGTTGGTGGAAGATTTAGAGTTCAAAAACATGTTGCAAAGTGAAGAAGATCACTTGGGATGTGTACTTGAAATCAATGCCGGTGCTGGTGGAACGGAAAGCTGTGACTGGGCACAGATGCTCATGCGAATGTATTTGATGTGGGCAGAGAAAAATGGCTTCAACATCACAGAATTGGATAGACAAGATGGCGATGTAGCGGGGGTGAAAAGTGTTTCTTTGGAAATCAAAGGGGACTTCGCTTTTGGCTACTTAAAAGGAGAAAATGGTGTTCATCGTATGGTGAGGATATCGCCGTTTGATTCCAATGCCAGACGTCATACCTCCTTCGTGAGTGTCTATGTTTACCCGTTGGTGGATGATACAATTGAAATTGAAATTAAGCCCCAAGACGTAGAGTTGCATACCAGTCGCTCAGGCGGTGCGGGAGGCCAAAACGTAAACAAAGTAGAAACGAAGGTTCAATTGACACACATCCCAACCGGGATCGTGGTTGTTTGTCAGGTCGATCGAAGCCAGTTAGGAAACCGCGAACGTGCCATGCAAATGTTGAAGTCACGGTTGTATGAGCTGGAGTTGGCCAAACGAAATGCGGCCAGAGCGGAAATCGAAGATGGCAAAATGAAAATTGAATGGGGTTCTCAAATCCGGAATTATGTATTCCATCCCTACAAATTGGTAAAGGATGTAAGAACCGGAGAAGAAACCAGCAACGTAGGCAATGTAATGGATGGCGATATATGGCCTTTCATCAAAAGCTATTTGTTGGCGGCCAGCGGCGGAGAGCTCAAAAAGTAATTCAATTCGACTTTAGCGCAGCATCATACGTTTCCAAACAGCGTTTTCTCGCGAAAGCATGATCTACCATGGGTGCAGGATATTGGCTAGTTCCGTATTCGGGCACCCACTGTTTAATGTAGGTTAGTTGTTTGTCGAACTTTTCTGTTTGTAAGGCAGGGTTAAAAACGCGAAAATAGGGCGCTGCATCTACGCCGGAGCCTGCGGCCCATTGCCAACCGCCATTGTTACTCGCCAGTTCAAAATCAAGTAGTTTCTCCGCAAAATAAGCCTCACCCCATCGCCAATCAATCAACAAGTGTTTGGTAAGAAAACTCGCCACAATCATTCGAACCCGATTGTGCATGAAACCCGTTAGATTCAGTTCGCGCATGCCAGCGTCAACAATGGGATAGCCCGTTTTTCCTGTTTTCCAAAGCTCAAATTCAGTCTCGTTATTGCGCCATGCTATGCGGTCGTATTGGGCTTTGAACGCCCCACCCACCACATGCGGATAATGCCACAAGATTTGTAGATAGAAATCACGCCAGATCAATTCGTTTACAAACGTTTCATTCAGCGATAGGGCTTTCGTTAATTTTTCTCGTATGCTGATGGTCCCAAAACGGAAATGTAGGCCCAGTCTACTCGTTCCTTGAATTGAAGGGAAATTGCGTCGTTTATCGTATTCCTTAATCAACGATTGGGAGACGGTTTTTTCTGGATAATTGAATGCAAATGGTTCGAATCCCATACTTTCAAGCGAAGGCAAGGGCATTTTCTGATTCACCGCTACCAAATGCGCTACTACGCTTTCCGACGGGTAGTGTGCGACTGGATGTTGCGCTAAATGGGCTTTCCATTTGCGACTGTAGGGTGTGAATACAGTGTAAGGTTTTCCATCGTCCTTGGTTACCTCGGATTTTTCAAATATGCAATGGTCTTTATACGATGAAAAAGGTATGCCCACAGACTCACACAATGCCGCGATACGGGCATCCCGGGCGAGGGCGGAAGGTTCGTAATCGCTGTTGCAAAGCAAGGCGATACCTGGTTTCTCTGCCAAAATCGAAGTCCAAACGGTATCGGTCGATCCGTGCCACACCGCCAAATCACCCCCATGTTGTTGAAACTGCTTTTTTAAAGCGGCGATTTCTCTGTGGATGAACTGAACCCGCGCATCTCGTTTGTTCGACAAACGGTCCAAAATCTGGGTGTCGAAAATGAATACACCTTGAATTTTTGCCCCTTCTTGTTTTGCCAACATCAGGGCCTGGTATAAACCGTGGTTGTCCTCCAAACGCAAATCGCGACGGAACCAATAGTAAATGATTTTTTGCATTAGATTTCAGGATGGCGCTGCAGATGTTGCATGGCCTCATCAATGGTTGGATATTGATAACAAAATCCGTGGTCCAATGTTTTTTTTGCCAATACATATTGGTTTGTTAGAGCAATGACCGCGCGTTCACCCCAAGCCAATCGGATAATCCAGGCAGGAATCAGGGGCCTTTTTTGAATGCCCATTCGCCTGATCAGACCGTTTAATTTCTGTGCCAACCAAAACTGGAATCTTGCAGACGGTAACCACCAGGGCAATGTCATGGCTGGGTGCCGCTCAAAAGCATTTCCAAATTCAATTTGGGTGCAAGGGGTAGGAGCCACCCCATTGTAAATGCCGGGCAATAATCGTCCTTCCGCCAACGCCAAATATTGATGGCAAAGGTCTTCAATGTGAATCCAACTCCATCGATGTTGGTGAGATCCCACAGACCCCACCATGCCCGTGATGAAAAATTGTGCTCTCGCGGCCTTTACGATTTTGCTTTTGTTTGATAATACCAAACCGGTACGCACAATGCTTACCGGAATTTGTTTGGGGTTGTTTCTGAGCAAAGGATTCTCCCACTGTACGCAAACATGGGCGAGAAACCCCTCCCCAGGAGCGCTTTCTTCCGTAAGTGTGATTGGCAATCCCTCCGGATAATAGCCTATGCCGCTGGCTGAAATAATATGCTTTGGGGGAGAGCTGCAGGCAGAGCAAGCCTCCATCAGGGCTTTTGTGCCTTCGGTTCTGCTTTCCAATATGGCTTTTTTGTGCGATGCGGTCCACGGTTTAGCCACGCTGGCACCAGCAAGGTGTATGACCACGTCGGCGTTTTCCAATACTTCACTATTCGACCAAAAAATATTTTTTTCCGATGTTAAATCTTTTTTATGTGTTTGATTGTTAGTATGCCATCGGCGTAAGTGCGAAACCGTATGACCCTTCTCTACAAAAACGCGAGAAAGGCATCCGCCAATGAGCCCTGAGCCACCAGAAATAACAATTTTCATATCGATGTCGAATTTTTCAGAAGAAGTGTCTAGTAGTAACAAACAAGATGCGAAAAGGTCGAAAAAAGATTATCGCGACAAGTATTTTATCAAAGATATCGAAAATATAACCGGTATCAAGGCCTACACGCTGCGCATTTGGGAACAGCGTTATGGTATGTTAGTGCCCAAACGCACCGACACCAACATTCGTTACTACGAAGAAGATGATCTCAAGTACATGATGAACATCGCCATGCTCAATGCCAACGGCTACAAAATCAGTCGTATTGCAGAAATGAGTCGCGATGAAGTACAACGCAGAACGCTGAGTATTTCCGAAAATAGTTCCAGTCACCAACACCAAATATCGGCCCTAAGTACGGCGATGTTTGATTTCGACGAGAAGGAGTTTAACAAAGTGCTCTCTATCAACATTCTCAAATTGGGTATGGAAGAGACCACCGTGAACATCATTTTTCCTTTCCTCCAACATGTGGGTGTACTTTGGCTGAGTGGTACCATTCATGTGGCGCACGAACATTTCATCACCAACATCATCAAACAGCGGATGTTCGTTGCTATCGACCAACTAAATGTAATGCCACATCCCAACGCAAAAAAATTCTTGCTGTTTTTACCCAACGGTGAAAATCACGAGTTGAGTTTGCTGTTTGCTTCTTACATGTTGCGTTCTCGCGGACAGAAAGTGACCTATTTGGGTACTTCTACACCTCTAGACGACCTCAACAAAATATACAAGCTGCACAACCCGGATGTGGTTTTTTGTGCCATCACCAACGCCAATGCCAGTATGCCTGTGCAAGTGTACATTCAAACGTTGGCTAGAAACTGGCCGAGTACCCAGATTTTGGTTACCGGTACCCAAGTGGTAAAACGCCGCGATCTCAAAATTCCAAGCAACTGTAGAATCGTCACATCCCCTGATGATTTCTTGGTGTTCCTAGATCAAATAATCAAATAAATCTCCGTATATCTACCTCTTCATTCAATGGGTCTCCATGGACCAAATGATTGGCCATCATTGGTGAAAGCCAACTGCAAAGGCTGCTCCCCTTGGCACCCAAACCGTTGAAAACATAAAGTCCTTTATTAGTGGTGTGTTCCCCAAGGTAGGGTCTTCGTTCTTGCACGGTTGGTCGGACCGATCTGCGATGTTCAATCAATGTGACCGTTTGTTGGGTAATTTCCGCCGCGCGCGCCAACAAGAGTTCCGCATCTTCGGCTTTTGGCACATGACTTAAGTTGTGTTTATGGAAGTTGCTTCCCAACAAATAGATGTCCTTCTCTGTGGTAGGCACGATCCATTGTTTCTGTTTGATGATGCACGGATTTTCTCCCAAGTTGGGTATGTGTACCGTAAGTATGTCGCCCCCGGTTGGATCAAAAAACAAGTGGTTGAACCAAGGGTTTTGCAAAATGCCAATGCCTTCACAAAAGACTACCGCCGTGTATGATTCACCTTTATATTCCCAATAATGATGGGTCTGAACGAGTGTGCTGTGGTTGAATTCCTCTTCCTTGTATTGTCCAGCCCGCTCTAGGTATCGCTTTGAAGCCTTTAAAAATTGGGGAACGTCGAGCCTGCCGCAATGATTGACCCAACTGGCCCAGGTGCGGGGAATGCTCGGGTATTCGGTGTTGGTGTCCGGACGTATCCAATCAAACAGTTCAGGGTCTTGGGTACGATTTCTCCACTCACGTGTTTCTCCTTCGTTGGCGTGAATGTTTAAAAACGGGAATGGATGGATGAACTGATTTTGCAGCAAGGATTCCCATCGCTGGTAATAGGTAAATAGGGCAGGAAAAAGGGCATGGCATTGCCAAGTTTTACGAACACCCTTCGGAACGATGGGGTTGAGCAGGCCTGCGGCGACACGACTGCTGCTGTGGGGGAATTGGTTGTCGATGAGTGTGATTTCAACCCCCATCTCGGCCAACTCCAGGGCCAAGGTACTGCCTGCAAGGCCTCCACCGACAATCAATAGTTTGTTTGATTTGCTCTTCACTGCCTTTTGCGATAACTTGCTGCAAGTTACAACAGGATGAGAATGTCGAAACGAATTTTATTATTTACCTGCACTGCAATTTGTGGGATAGGCGCGGCGATGGCGGCTGAGTGTGATATCGTTCCTGCCAAGCCAAAGGCACCCAATCTCGCCTTTTACGGCAAGCCCTTGGTGGGCGTGATTGCTTCGCAATTGGACGGTGATCAGGCTTCTGGTTATAATAAGTTTGGATATCAGTTGGGTATGGTAACTGGGGTTCGTTGGAATGACGACGGATTTAATGCCCTTGAAATGCAGATGTCGATCAATGAACGCGGCAGCCGACGGGCCTTTGACCCCATAACGTTTGTGAATGCGTTTCATATTCGATGCAGGCAGGTAGAATTGCAGGTCAATGGTGTGTACGATGCCGACTTACCTGTGCTCGATGCAGTTTCGTTTATAGCGGGGATGCGCTATGCTAAGTTGCTTAAGGTGGAGGAGACCGAGGGTGTGAATCCAGGGATTTCAGAGGATTTTGCCAAGGGCAATGTAATGGTAGAGTTGGGCCTCACAAAGTCGATAAGTAATGCCATGGATTTGAGGTTTACTTGGGATTACAGTTTGAGTTCAGCGGTAAAGCAAGACCGGAGAAATGTGTTATATCCAACGGGGGTTTACCACAACGGAGTTGGCGTTAGCGCCTTGTTTAAGTTGGGAATTCAATAGAGGGCACGGAGGTTGGGTCGCTCAACTTAGACTTTGTTCTATTGTGTTATCGAGGTTCGGTTAACCGGGCGATAGTGCGGGGAGGGGGCGGATTGCAGGGAGCAAAAAAAAGCCCAGCGGAGCTGGGCTTTCATATGAAACTAGGTTGTGATTATCTTGTGCGAAGCTCTTTAATACGAGCCGCTTTACCGATTTGGGTGCGCAGGTAGAAGATACGTGCACGACGTACACGACCTTTTCTGTTTACTTCGATTTTGTCGATGAAAGGAGAGTGCATAGGGAAAATACGCTCCACGCCGATACCGTTTGAAATTTTACGAACTGTGAAAGTTTCGTCGATACCGCCATTGCGACGCTGAATAACATCGCCTTGGAACTGCTGGATACGCTCTTTCGAACCTTCTTTGATTTTATAGTGAACAGTTACACGATCACCTGCCTTGAACTCAGGAAGGTCTGTTCTTAAGTAATCAGATGCGATGCTATTAACGATGGAATTCATGGGTTTTAATCCTAATTGGGGTGCAAAAATACACATTTATTCTCTCTTTCCAAAGACTTTCTTCCTTTTTTCTCAGGAAACATAAATTTTCAAAATGTGGAATAACTTGTGTTAAACTTTTCGGGGTTCCATTGTGTCTTAGTCATGGAATTGTTACTATTTCGCATTTTGATAATTCGCACTAAAACCGATGAGCCACGAGTCAACCATTCCTAAAGCGATCTCTAGCACGCAGCACTTGTCTAATTGTTCAGAAGACGAGCTTTCTGCCGAGTTGTTGCGCAATGGAATGTCTTCTGAATTGTTTTCTGAAATGGTGAGCAGATATCAGAGGATGGTTTATTATCACTGCAGACATCTGTTGGTCAGTCATGATGATGCAGATGATGCCGTGCAAAATGCATTTATCAAAATTTGGCAAAACGGACAACAATTCAAGGGTGAAAGCCAGCTAAAAACTTGGATATTCCGCATTGCAACGAATGAATCAATTAATCTCATCAGAAAGCGCAAGCCCAATATTGATTTTGATGAGGCACAACCCGAGATGGCTGATTTGATAACTGAAGATTTGTATTTGTCTGGAGAAGAAATTGCAATTAAACTTCAAAAGGCATTGTGTTTTTTGCCATTCAAACAGAAACTCGTGTTTGCACTGAGATATTTTGAGGGGATGTCGTATGCAGATATTTCGCTTCTTACCTCAACAAGCGAAGGGGCGCTCAAGGCATCCTATCATCATGCAACAAAAAAATTGGAGATTTATTTGAATGTCCTTCGTTAAACCATTGTCAAGTTAACCCATCTAATAACAAACGGAACTCATGGATTTGGAAAATACAAAAATTGGACCTGCCTATTCGGCTCCCGATTCCTATTTTAAAGATACCGAATCACGGCTGTTTCAACGCTTGGGGATTGGCGCATCGTCGATTCCAACCAAGGACGTAGAACAGATTAATGGCCATATCGATGTTTCTAAACCTGTACCGAAGGTCATCGATACCACCGGTGTTCAAAAAAGAGCCAGAAAACAGGATCCGCAAACAGCTAAATCGGAAGGGATTAACAAGGATTTGGATTCACTAGGAAATGTGGTGATCCCACCATTGACATTTTCAACAAATGAAAATCCAGAATGGGTAAATTTTGGGGCGATTGATGAGGAAATAAGTCAAGTTGATGGTCAAATCAAAGTAATATCTTATGGTGATTTATTGGACTCAAATCAGTCCAATGAAATTTACAAAGTGTCGCCTACTGAGTTGCCACACAAGGAATTGGCAACTGAATCTAACTCTACTACACAGAA
>JBANFU010000092.1:0-2625 GCA_037975865.1 Bacteroidota bacterium | reverse complement strand
CTTTACACCACCCAATTTATCCATCATTCCCATGATATCGTGAGGCACATACATCGAATATTGCCAAGCATTGGCCTCAGTAAAATGGTTGTTGACCTCTTTCGGATCGAAAGGCGACAACCATCCTCCATTCACACGCGGACGCATGAAACCCGTTTTTTCATCATATACATTCTTCCACCGCTCACTGCGAGCATAGAAGTTTTTGGCAACATCATCTTTGTTCAATACATAGGCTACTCGTGCGATGCACCAATCGTCGTAGGCATACTCCAACAACTTCGACACACTTTCCGCGGTATTTTCAATACCCATGTAACCAAGTTGCTTACCGTCTACATCCAAAAAAGCAGAATCCTTCAATTTGGCACTGTGTATCATCGCCTCCAGGGCCAAATTATAATCGAAGGGACAAACAGTCCTGCCCTTTGCATCCTTTTCAACCCCAATTTCCTTGAGGATTACATCTGCAATTACACTCACGCTGTGATAGCCAATCATACACTCCGTTTCACAGCTACCCAATTCCCACACTGGCAATTTCCCACCCTGTTGATACTGCAGTAGAAAACTCCGAACAAAATCCACGGTCCGATCCGGATCGATAATACTCAGCAGTGGGTGCAACGCACGATATGTATCCCACAATGAAAAAACCGAATATACTTTGAAGTGTTTTGCGGAAGTTATCCGACTTACATTGGGATTCATTTCACTCACCCGATGCACTTTCTGATCTCTCCCACGATAACTTCCATCTACATCACTTGCCAAGCTCGGATGAATCATACAGTGGTATAATGCGGTATAAAACTTCCGCTTCTCGAGATCCGTTTTAACCAATTGCGCTCCAACCCGAAATGCCTGGGCTTCGTAATCACTGGTTACTTGAATCTTACTTAACTCCTCGTTCCAAGCTTGCTTGGCTAGTGCCCGGTACTCATTAAAACTCTTATCCCCCATCATCTCCGCATTCAAATTGGCGATGGCAGCGGCCTCGCTGGTGAAGGAAAGCCCTACTTTGGCCACGATTTCACAAAGATGTCCTTCGCCATATTTGGAAGGATTGACAGATGCATTCCCAGACCCAGAATTACCCTCCGAGTAACCCATATCAAACTCCACTACCATTTTCCGACCGTCTTGAGCAGTGATAATGCGAGAAATGTCCTGCGAAAATTCAATCACGAAAAACACCCATTGATTATTTGCCCAGGCTTTACTCTGTCGCCACCCACCAATCCGATGCTGATCCAACTGATACATGTGATGCGAAATCACATAATCGCGGTGATTCAAATCAATCAGCACTTTCGCTGTAAACTTGGATTGACCCATCGACTGATAATAGGTATATCGATGAATTCCTACGTGGGGTGTAACGGTGAGTTCGGCCTTTACTTCGGGGGTGGGTAAATACACAGAATAATATCCCGCCTCGGCCACTTCCGAACTGTGGTTAAAATTACTTCGGTAGTTAAATGGATTGAAGGAAGGCATGATGGCTCTGGGTCCGCCGATAGGCATCATCAATACATCCCCGTAATCACTCACGCCGGTGCCACTCAAATGCGTATGAGAAAATCCGTAGATAAAGCTATCATCATAATGGTATCCGCCACAACCATCCCAACTATCATCGATACGGGTATCGGGGCTCAGCTGAACCATTCCAAAGGGCGATGCCGCACCGGGGAAAGTATGTCCATGTCCGCCGGTCCCTACAAACGGATTGACATATTCCGAGAGGTTGAGAGGGGTTGATTTGACTTGATTTGGCGCATCAAGATCGGCTACGATTCTAGGGGTTGCTTGAGTTTTTGTTGGATTTGGTGCGACTTTGATAGACGATTTGGGTTTTACAGATTGCGCCCAAAGGGGAAAATGTAGACCCAAAAACACCAAGGAGAACAAGAAGCTTACGCGCGGTGCAGGAGGTATGAAAGGCAACTGTTTGCGATGGGTTGGACTTTGCAAATTCATGAAAAGCGAATATAACACAGGATGGGGATGTCCGTAGTATTTGGCATAAAAAAAGGGAGGCCGCGCTGCGCGCGGCCTCCCCAAACAACTTAATTAAATAAACAGATATTACTTCACTACAACACCCACAACTACACGACGGTCCAAATTGTTGGTACCCGTGTAAGCAGGTTGCGTAGTTACGATTTGAATCTTGGCAGCAGCCACACCCAAAGAGTTTACCATAAAGTTTTTCACAGCATTGGCGCGACGCTCACGCAATTTTGCATTTGCAGTCTCAGAGCCAGTTTTATCAGCCGATGCGTAAACTACAATATTGAAATCGTATGCTGTTGCACTGCGATCCGCTCCTACCTTCCAACGATACAACTCCTGCATACCATCAGTTGTCAACTGAGAAGAATTCAATGCAAAGAAAACAGTAGTTACGTTACTGCGCTCAAATTCCGCTTTGCTCTCTTTTTCCAACGCCTCAACCGCAGCCAATTTTGCTTCCAAAGCATCAATTTCCGCTTTAGACTTGGTTAAGTCAGCATCAATCGCAGCCACCTTAACTTTGGTTTCTTCAACCGCTTTTCCAATTCCGCCATCGCCCTTGTCCAACTTCATGTTGTTCTCATCGATCAACAATTTTGTTTGATC
>JBANFU010000064.1:0-4259 GCA_037975865.1 Bacteroidota bacterium | reverse complement strand
CTGCCGGTGATTTTCATGCGTGGATAGACGGACTGTTAGAACCTGAGGCCTTTAAATTGGCCTTCCCCAATGCCGTGTACAAAGTAAATCGCGGCGAAAACAAAGCGGGTGATATCAAACTGGGCGAGTACGACAAATTCAAGAAAAATTGGTCGCGTGCCAAAGAGGCGGCGGATCTTTTCGACCGTTACAAATCGACCAAGGCCGCTGCGGGGTTGTACGAATTCTCCGACATGTTGGATTGGGTTGCCAATGCCTTTGACAGCGACGATGAACTGCTATTGGACCAACAAGAGCAATACCACTATGTTTTGGTGGACGAATATCAAGATACCAGCGGTTTGCAAAACCGCATTTTACATCAACTCATCTCTTATTGGGGCGATGAACCCAATTGCTTTGTGGTTGGCGATGACGATCAAAGTGTGTATGCTTTTCAGGGGGCCAAAGTGAGCAACATGCTGGATTTTGCGAAGCGATACAACCGCACCCTCAAAACCATCGTGCTGACTCAAAATTACCGCAGCACCCAGCAAATTTTGGATGCCGCCAAACGGGTGGTCGACAACAACCAACTGCGATTGATTGCACAGATTCCGGGGTTGAGCAAAACGCTTATGGCCAGTGGCGACAACCAAACCTACCCTGCCATCACCCCCACGGTGCGATATTATGTGAACGAATTCCATGAGGCCGTTGGCATAGGCACAGCCATACAACAACTGATTGCATCTGGTGAAAAGCCCAATGATATTGCCGTATTATACCCCCTCAACAAACACGCCATCACTTTGTCGGACGCCTTTGAAATGATGAACATCCCTTTCGTGATTCATCGCTCTGCCGACATCCTCAATGAAAACATCATCTTACATCTGCTCACCTGGCTGGAATATTTGTCATTGGAACTTGAACTCGCCAACAGCGGCGAGCACCTAATCTACAAGCTTTTGATGAGCCCCTTGTACAATCTCAGCAGTTTTGAGGTAAACCAACTGTCCGTAGACATCTATCAACAGCGAAGTGCGGCGAACCGACAAGGGAATGCATATTCTTGGCGACAGCATATCAGTGAGAAATTACAAGCCCCCGAGCAAACAGATTTGTTCGCAACGCCCCCAAGTATCGCGCTGAGAGAACTCTGGAACAACATTGAAAATTGGTTAAAAGAGGCCAGTTGGATCACGGTACCAGAATTGATTCAGCGATTGTACAGTGAGGGTGGTTATCTGGCCTATGCCCTGAAGTCGCAAGATCAAGAATGGGTGTTGGAAGTCTTGCAGTCGTTTATGCAATTCTCGATTCGAATGAGCGAAAAAAATCCGTTCATGAAAATTCCAGAATTCCTGAGCATCGTGAAGAAAATGCAGAACAACAATGTAACCGTACCGCTAGAAAAACGCATCGGGACTGCAGAGGGCGTGCAATTTATCACGGCCCATTCCAGCAAAGGATTGGAATACGACCATGTTTTTGTGGTGCGGTGTAATCGACCCGAATGGGAAGACAGTGAAGCCGGCAAAATGCCTTTTAGCATCACCAAATTGTTACAGGGCAAAGAAATCAAATTATCAAACGACACCAGCGTGGAGGAAGACATTGAAGAACGCCGCCGCTTATTTTACGTAGCCATTACTCGCGCCAAAAAATCGTTACACCTCAGCCATAATCAGAAAAAAATCACCCCCACCAAAGTGGCTGATACCCAACCGTCGAGCTTCTTATTTGAACTAAATTTGGACCTCCCAGAGCAGCCCAACACCCCAGACACAGCGCATTTACTGTTTGTTCAAGAGGCTTTGCTCAAACGAACCGCGACACCCAAACTAGATGTCAACCGGATGGATTGGGTGCAAAACCGAATCAACAACTTCAAATTCTCCCCCTCTACCCTATACAGCATTTTAGAATGCGGGTTAAAATTCTATTTCACCCGTGTTGTTCGGGTGCCCGATGCGCCATCACCGGCAGCCGCTTTTGGTACGGCCATGCACGCCGCCATGAAACATTGGGTCGACTCCTGGACCAAAGAAAAGAAATGGCTCAATCTGCAAGAGGTTGTTCAGCAATTTGAACGCGAAATGTACCGACAGCGTCACGGGTTCAACGAAAAGCAATTTAAGCTTCGCATGCAACAGGGAAAAGACCTTTTGCCCCTGTATTACGAGGCGAGATCCACTGAATTTCGCAATTACGAGGTGGTATTAACCGAAAAAAGCATCACTTCTGTCATTGAAGGCGTTCACATCACGGGATTTTTAGACAAAATCGTATTCGATGGCAATCGCGCCACGGTCATCGACTACAAAACGGGTAAACCCGACAACTCCAAGAAAAAATCAGCCGCTCCGGGGCCGAGATCGGCCGATAAACTACCCAACCCATATTGGTTTCAATTGGGGGTTTATCAGTTGATGACTAACAATCAAGCTGGAAAGAGTTGGGACTGTAACATGGCGATGATTGACTGTGTGGAGAAGGACGAAAATGGGGATTTCCCACTGATCAAGTTGCATTTCACTGCGGAGGACAATGATAAAATTCGCCATTGGATTTTACAGGCCAATGAAAAATTGACCTCGTTGGACTTCATGAATGGCTGCGGAAAAGCAGGCTGCTACTGGTGTGGATTTGCCAAATCAACGGATCAGGTGGTGTTATTGCCTACTGAGGAGGAAGGCGATGAACCCCGTTTAGGCGCTGATTAAACGGTTAAATTCAGTTTGCGACAAGCCTTTTCACAGCACAGTTCTTCGGCTTTTTTGCGGCTGTGATTTTCTTCGGTGAACCAAGGTTCCTCTTCGATGTGAAGTGTTACTACATGCAATTCCATTTTGCCATTTTGGGCTACTTCATGCTGAAAACGGAAGGTCTTTTTTTGCTGCTGCGCCCATTTCATCACCAATGCTTTGTGTGATACGGCGGTGGTCATCAACTTTTCGATGTCGAGATACTGTCCAACCAATCGATTAACAATAAAATCGCGGGCCGTTTTGAATCCTTTGTCGAGGTAGATTGCTCCAATCAACGCCTCCAGAGCATTCCCTCCGATGGTTTTCAGGGCGATTCTGTTTTGATGCAAGTCGCGCTTGATATCCATGATTTCCACCAGTCCCAATTTGCTTGCCAAATAGGCCAATTGCTCCCGATTCACTATTCGGGTTCGCATTTCTGTTAGAAACCCTTCATTTTTTTTGGGGAATTGTTTGAAAAGCAGTTCTGCCACCACAGCGTCGAGCACTGCATCGCCCAAAAATTCCAATCGCTCGTTGTTGAGGATCTGCTCGTTGTTTTGATGATCAGACATAGAACTATGTCTGAGGGCTTCTTGGTAAATCCGCAGTTTCCCAGGTTTTACACCCGTCACCCGATACACTTGTTTCGACAGGTGACTGCTGCTAGAAAATCGCGAAAACAGTTGAACCAAGGGGGAATTATTAACCTTCGAACTTCTTGAAGATCACAGAAGCGTTGTGACCACCGAAACCGAACGTGTTGCTCAAGGCAGCGCGCACTGTGCGTTTCTGTGCTACGTTGAAGGTAAAATTCAATTTCGGATCAAATTCTGGATCGTCTGTAAAGTGGTTGATTGTTGGAGGAATGATATCCTCGCTTACGGCCATGATACACGCCAGCGACTCAATGGCTCCAGCACCACCCAACAGGTGACCCGTCATACTCTTGGTACTGCTGATGTTCAAGTTGTAGGCATGTTCCCCAAATACGGAGAGAATGGCTTTGCTTTCTGCAATGTCGCCCAGGGGCGTACTTGTACCGTGCACATTGATATAATCGATGTCGGCAGCGGTCATCCCAGCATCTTCTAGGGCGGCTTTCATCACATTGCAGGCACCCAATCCTTCGGGGTGGGGCGCTGTAAGGTGATACGCATCGGCGGTCATTCCACCACCCACGATTTCGGCGTAGATTTTTGCGCCTCTCGCTTTGGCGTGCTCATAATCTTCTAGGATCATGGCAGCTGCACCTTCCCCCATCACGAAACCATCGCGGTCTTTATCAAAAGGCCGGCTGGCGGTGAGGAAGTCATCGTTTCGCTCGCTCAATGCCTTCATGTTGCTAAACCCACCCACAGATGGTTCATTCACTGAGGCTTCAGACCCACCAGCAACAATGGCATCGGCTTTACCCAATCGGATATAGTTGAATGCATCAATGAGCGCATGGGTTGAAGAGGCACAAGCAGAAACGGTAGAGAAATTGGGTCCGCGTAATCCGTGTTTGATGCTGATATAGCCTGG
>JBANFU010000232.1:0-2536 GCA_037975865.1 Bacteroidota bacterium | reverse complement strand
GATTGGGTGCCGATCAAGTGACCACATTGGATAGGACGCCCAAAGAGGAGGTTTACAAGCAGATTGAAACAGACTTGAACTACGCCGTATCCAAATTAGATTGGACGGCTGCAGAAAAAGGTCGTATTACCAAAGGAGCAGCGATGGCTTTGCTGGGTAAAGTGTATTTGTATCAAGATAAGTTTGATGAAGCGGCAACAACTTTCCAAACCTTGATTGATCAAAATATGTACAGCTTAATCCCCAATTACAATCAATTGTTTACGGTGGCTAATGAAGGACACAAAGAGACGGTTTTTGATGTGGAATACACAGGTGCAGAGGGCGGTAGCTATGGCTGTTTGATTTGTTTGGAGGGCAATGCAGGTCCTGGATTCCAAGGAATTCGCCAATACAATGGCCCCATCTACGGCGATGGTAACAGTTACAACTTGCCAACTAAAAACTTGTATGATGCCTTTGCTTCATCGGACATACGCAGAGATGCTACGATTTTGGATATCGATGCGTTTATCGCCAAGCAGCCCAAGCCGGGCGACATCACTTATGCCAAAGGGGCGGGTGGACATACGGGCTACTACAACAACAAGTACATCAAACGTCAGACAGAAATCGGACTGCCCGACAACGATTTAACGAGTCCAGTGAATTACAAGGTGATTCGTTATGCCGATGTATTGTTAATGGCAGCGGAGGCCTATGCGCGTAAAGCATCGCCCGATGAAACGAAAGCAAAAACCTATCTGAATTTGGTGAGAAAGCGCGTGAATTTGTCGGATATTACCTCATCAGGTCAGACTTTGGTATCTGATATTTGGAACGAGCGCAGGCTAGAATTGGCGTGCGAAGGACATCGTTTCTTTGATTTGGTGCGCACAAAACAAGCAGCAACGGCCATCACTGGTTTTGTTGCCGGTAAACATGAACTGTTTCCGATTCCGCAAGTTGAAATTGACTTGGCCGGTGGAAATTGGAAACAAAATCCCAACTATTAATTGTAACTTGAATATTTAAATCTATGAAAACCATAAAATTGTTATTTCTCGGTGTGATGGGCGCTTTCGCGCTTTCAGGATGTGAGGACGAACCTTCATTGGGTACGGCACCAACCACTGCCGATGCAGAATTTACGTATGCGCCAACGGCAACCAATCCAAACGTGATTGAGTTTAATGCAAAAAGCAAGAGCTTGATCGCCAAGTGGGACTTCGGAAACGGTACCAAGGCAGAGGGACCAACTGTACAAGGAACTTTCCCTTTGAAAGGAACCTATGTGGTAACCTTGACCGTGTTCAATTCGGGTGGTAGCGCGTCAACCTCGCAAACCATCACCATTGCAGAGGATGATGCCACGTTGCTCAATAACCCTTTGTACACCTTGTTGACAGGCGGAAGTGCCGGCAAGGGTTACAAGACTTGGGTGATTGACTCAACCCGCGACGGTCACTTTGGTGTGGGTCCCAACCCAGTGGGTGCCGCTGGAAACTACCCTGAGTGGTGGGCGGCAAAAAAGAACGACAAATCCAATACAGGACTGTACAATGACCAATTTGTTTTCCGCTTGAAAGGCTTTGGTTTTGACCAAATGACCAAAGGCGATGTTTATGTTAATTCTGCACAAGCGGCGAATTTTCCTGGAGCAACCTTGAACGTGAAGACCGATTATACCGCTCCTTACGCCGATCAAACCAACCAAAACTGGACATTGACTTTGGGTGCAGATACCACATTAACCGTTTCTGGTAAGTCCTTCATTGGCTATTACACGGGTGTGAATACCTACAAAGTAATTCGCATGTCTGAGAATGAATTGTTCTTGAGATATGTAGATGCAGCAAACAGCCAATTGGCATGGTACATTCGCTTGGTGCCTGATACTTATCCGGTAGACAATGGCACTGAGCCCACTTATACTTTGCCCATCGATTTTGAAAATCTGGAGCCTAAGATGACCACTTTCGGTGGAAGTACAGCGGCTGTAATTAGCAATCCGAAGTCGGGCGGTATTAATACCAGTGCCAAGGTGGTTGAAACAGTTCACGGCAATGAGACATGGGCTGGTTTCTTCATCAACATGACCAATCGCTTTGATTTTAGCACCAACAAAACCATTTCGGTAAAAGTGTATGCGCCTGCAACGGGCGTGTTGCGCATGAAGTTGGAAAACGGTGATAACACGGCTGAATTTGTAGAGAAGGACGTGGATGTAACCGTGGCCAATCAGTGGGTTGAGGTAAGTATCGATTTCAGCGATGCTGCTGCCGGAAAATACAATCGCTTGGTATTGTTTCCCGGCTGGAGCGTAGCCAATGCCGGTACATATTACGTAGACGATATCAAGCAAAAATAACATGCGCCGAACATTCAAAATGGCGATGTTAGGATTGCTTTCCTTGGGATTGACCTTGGGATTCATGGGCTGTGAAGACAAGCCGGTGGATCCCGTGGTTTTACCCACGAATTTTACTTGGACGTTGGATTACTCTGCGACCACAAAAGGCAAAGTGACGTTCACCATGAATGCCACAAATGCCAA
>JBANFU010000224.1:0-4303 GCA_037975865.1 Bacteroidota bacterium | reverse complement strand
AGTGCTATCCGGATCATCACTGACTTCACTCCTAAATTCTTTTCTGTATTTCGGAATTTTCCGGCCCATCGCCATACCTCACCAAACATTCTGTCATGAAGCTTCAAAACAAATGTCTCAGATATCACTTGATCCATTGTCAATCGCTGTCCCCTAAGCCATAACAAAGCCTTTTCAATGTTGTACTGTTCAAACTCATTCAATTCTCCCTGATGGGTGATCGTTCTAATTTTAAGTCCTTCCAACTCTTCCTCGTTGATGGGAGTCTGACCTACCCCATTTTCAAACCTCAGTCCCATAGTGATTTAGGCAATGAATGCATGATTTCTCGAGTTTGCTCCTCAATGTCCTTGTGAAGTCTTTCATAGGATACCTGCTGCTCCTCCAACTGCATGTTGCGCGCGGTTCTCATCACAATATCAGTGGCCATAGCACGGGCGCGCTTCTCTATCCATTGCATTAAATCACCCTCGTGCGGCACAAAACAATAAACCAATTTCATATCCATGGCCTTGGCCACTTCCTCCAAAGCCCTGATGGTAATGGCTCCACTTGCTTCCCGGGTCTCTAAATGCCGGACACTCTGCTTGGTAACCCCCAATTTCTTACCCAGCTGCTCCAGTGTCATTCCCAATGACTGTCGAAGCGTTCTTACCCATCCAATAGTAGGTCGGTCCAATTCGTTCGCCTTCCCATAGGTGGCTAGCTTCCTGTCCAATTGCGAGATGTATAATTTTTTTGCCTTCATGTTAAATAATAGTTTTACTATTTCGTGCTAAAAGTAATGCTTTTATTTTACTTTTTATTGCTTTTTGTAAAACTATTTTTTGACAATTAGACGGAGAACTAACGTGTTTACCGCAAACCAATGCTTCCGGAACGCATCAAAAAAAACCTCCCCAAATTCCTAAAACTTTTCCAAAATCCAAAGTTTTAGGAATTTTGAAAAATTAAAACCGACCCCTGTGAGGGATGCGGCATCCTTTTGGGAAGGGAGCAAAGCGACCCCTTCCCAAAAGATACAGCGGACAGCCCGACCGCCGCGCAGCGGGGGACACAGCCAAATGCGGCGGATTGAAATACTGACTTTTGTCTGCTCATTGAATTTGTTAAGCGTGGGTTACGTTTGCCTTTTTGGGCGTATTATTGTTTCTATGAAATCGATATTTACTTTCCTGCTTTCGCTGTGCGCTTTTTCATGGGCGCATGGGCAATCGCTGTTTATCAATGAAATTGTCGCCTCCAATACCAACGACCAAATGGACGAGTTTTTTGAATACGACGACTGGTTGGAGATTTACAATACGGGCGGTATTTTGAATTTGGGCGGTTACTATTTGAGCGACGATCCCCTTCTCCTAACCAAATTTCAGATCCCCAACGATCCCGCTTTGACTACTGTCCTGCCCAATAGTCACATTGTTTTCTGGTGCGATAACGACAATGCCGCCCAAGGGTCCAACCATACCAACTTTACTTTGAAGTCAGGCGGCGAAACGGTTTTCCTCACCGATCCTGATGGTGTAACGATCATTGATAGCATCTCTTATTTGCCGCTGGCCACGGATATCAGCTACGGAAGAACTTGCGATGGTTGTCCTACATGGCAATATTTCAATAACACTACTTGGAACTCCGACAACCAAGAGATCATCAACATGAACGGCGAATTGCTTTTTATCAACGAGCTGCAAACGGTGAATACCAACACCATTCACGACTTGCAGTTTGAATACGAACCTTGGGTAGAGATTTACAATCCCAATGGTTATCAAGTGAACTTGGCCAGCTACATCATCCAGGCCAATGGTTCCAATTACACCATTCCCGCCAATGCACCAACGGAGACCATCATTCCTGCAGGTCAATTTCGCGTTGTATGGTTTGACAATGATTTGAGCCAAGGCGCAATGCACTTGAATTTGTCTTTGGGAACAACGGGGAATGTCAAGATTTTGGCTCCGAACGGCACAACGGTTGTAGACAATTACAACTTCTCTACCATCGCTGCTGACCAAAGCTGGGGAAGAAATGTGGATGGCGGCGTAAGCAGCATCAATTTTACTTCACCCACACCTACTGCCTCCAACACTTTATTTGTGGTTCCTGGAGCAGCCGTAAAAATCAACGAAATCATGGCCAAGAATGTGGCCAGCATCACCGACAACTTTGGTGAGTTTGAGGACTGGATTGAGATTTACAATCCACTCTCGACTCCAATTCATCTGGGTGGCTACTACCTCACAGACAACCCCGATATCCGCAACAAATGGCAAATCCCATCCACCTACCCCGATAGCGTTACCATTCCCGCTGGTGGTTGGAAATTGTTTTTCTGCGATGCCGATTTGAACCAAGGTGTCTTGCATGCCAATTTCAGCTTGTCCAACGGCGGGGAATATGCGGGTATCTACAGTACAGACGGTTTTAGCTTGGTAGACGAGGTGCAATGGAGTTTCATGGGCGGTGACACCACCTATGGCCGTCAATACGATGGGTACAACAACTGGATTCAGTTCACCACCAATAGCACTATAACTCCTGGAACCAGCAATGGTACCAATCCCAATGGTGTGTTAGATGTAAAGACTGAATCCCTGCAGCTTTATCCCAACCCCACTGTTGATGAAGTGCGTTGGAAGGTGGCGCAGGATTTTAGATTGTATGATGGCAATGGCAACTTGGTGAAGCAAGGTAAAAATACCATGTTGGCAGACCTGAGCGGATTGGCCAAGGGACAATACTATATTGTACTTGGAAACAACCAAGGAATGAAGATAGAAAAAATCTAGTGTTGATTTTCCTCTAAATCTTTTTGCAAGATTTCTCTCCAAAACCCAGGTATATCCTGGGTTTGTTGTGTCTTGTGGTTGAACGACACCAACACACACAAGCCCTGTGCGGCCAATACCTCTTGGCCATTGACCATTTTATAGATGGATGAATCCAAGGTCAAACTTTTATTCCCCAAATGGGAGCAATGGGTTTTGATGACCACCTCATCATCAAAGAACAAGGGCACCTTGTAATTCAATTCATTCTTGGCCACCACCACACCTTCCTCAATCCAATTCCACTTCTCTACCCTGAGATCTCTGAAATAATGGATACGTGCCTGTTCCATATAGGAAAAATAAGTAGCGTTGTTCACATGGCCCATGGCGTCCATGTCCCTGAATCTGATTTCGGGTCGGTACAATTTCATATTAATTCAATTCTGGATCCTCTGGGAAATTGGCCACCAGTTGACCTTTCTTCCCTAACTTTCTCATGATGCCGCGCCACATGTCTTTCTCATCAAAATGCATCACGGTGGCGGCGTTGACTTTTGTGACAAACCAACTTTTCTCTCCCAACTCATCATCCAACTGCCCCACTCCCCAGCCGCTGTATCCCAAAAAGAAACGCACGTCTTTCAGCGCCACCTCACCATTCACCACTTTCTCTTTGAGCACATCAAAATCACCACCGAAGTACAATCCATCCATGATGGCGACACTATTGGGAATGACCTCTCCCTTGGTGTGGAGATAAAACAAATTGGAAGACTTGACGGGACCACCAATAGAGACGTGAATTTTATCATCCGGAAAATCCTCTATCAATTGAGACAGCTCCACCTCTACGTAGTTGTTCAATACAAATCCGAAACTTCCTTCCTTGCCGTGATCACAAACCAGGATAACGGTGCGTTTAAAGAAAGGATCGCTGATGAAGGGTTCTGCCAACAAAAGGCTTCCCCTCTCTATAAACTGGTCTGCACTGGGTGTCAAATCAATCATGGCACAATGTTACAACCTTATTGGATTGAACGCACTCCGAGGTGAAAAATTAACGGAGTTTGGCCGGGAATGCCCAATGCTGCTGAGCCCTGGGTACCAAAGGCAAAATCAGACTTGGCGATGATCTCAACCGAATCCCCGTCCGCCAAATACTTCAACACCCATTGCACAGCGGGTGCCCATTGGTCGGGTTGTCCTTTTTTGGCTTGCAAGGTAAAAGAGCGACCCACGCTTTGACCGTTCAGCAGCGTTGTTCCAATGTGGGTGATTACCTCGGCAGAATCCTGAATAGGCGATTGAGTGCCCTTCCGCAACCAATGCCAGGCCAGCCCGGGTCTTTTCTCTTCGAAATTTTCCAATGCAAAATACTCAATTGCTTTTTCTTCTGTCAATTCTTTGGTTTGCACCAAATCCATCAATTGCTTTTTCCATTCCGATTCTGTCAACAATTGAATGCATTGTATTCTCAGCCACTTTGCATGGGTCGGGATTTTTTCTATGCATTTCAATTTGGTTTCCGA
>JBANFU010000211.1:0-7482 GCA_037975865.1 Bacteroidota bacterium | reverse complement strand
CCGCCGACAAACCCAAGGGAGAGCGCATCAATTGGGTAAAGATCAAAGGCAAGAAATCCGAGCCACAGAAATTGTATTCGATCATCGCCTGTGATCGAGAGGGTGATCCGGTGGATACGTTGTGCCGGATTGAAAAAGTGCAAAATCCGAAGTTGTTGGGCATCAATTTGCATGATATTATGCGGGAATATCTGAAAAAATTCTCCCCGGTATCGCCCAAGGTGGAAGGCAGAATTCACTGCACCGATAAGCCCATTACATTGCTGTCGCAGTTGGAAGGATACGATTACGAATTTGTGTGAGGAGCGTGATTTTAGTCACAGTATAATCATGACGAAAGTCAGAATTTTGTGTTTTAAATAAATAGAAATCATGGAACTATTGGGATATGTCGGTGCGATTTTGATGGGTTTATCCCTGGGATTGATAGGTGGAGGTGGGTCCATTTTAACGGTGCCCATTTTGGTGTATTTGTTTCAGGTTGATGCTGTTTTGGCTACCGCGTATTCCTTGTTTATTGTGGGGTTGACCTCATTGGTGGGTTCTGTTAGTCACGTAAAACTTGGAAACATACACTGGCGCACGGCTGTTGTTTTTGGTATTCCCAGTATCATCAGCGTATTCCTTACTCGCAGCTTTTTGGTGCCCAGAATACCAGATCCCATTTTCACGCTGGGTCAGGATCCCAGTGGTGGGGCTGCCTTTGTCATGACCAAGGCAGTGGGATTGATGGTGTTGTTTGCCATTATCATGGTGATGGCGGCGTATAGCATGATCAAACCCAGCAACAAAGCCGCGGTGGCTTCCGGCGTGTCTGCGGATGTTGAGCCGCAATTTAACTATCCGCTCATTTTGGCCGAAGGGGCCATTGTGGGTGTGGTTACAGGATTGGTGGGTGCTGGCGGTGGATTCTTGATTATTCCGGCTTTGGTGTTGCTTGCGAAGTTGCCCATGAAGCAGGCCGTAGGCACATCGCTCATGATCATCGCGGCGAAATCATTGATTGGTTTTGTGGGGGATATGCGGGGCGATGAGTTGATAGATTGGTCGTTTTTGGCCACATTCAGCAGCATTGCCGTGGTGGGTATCCTGTTGGGTAGTTGGCTATCGAAGCGAATCCCGGGAGAAAAACTCAAGCCCGCCTTTGGTTGGTTCGTGTTGGTGATGGGGACCTACATTATTGTGAAAGAATTGTTTTAACTTCACGTAGCAATGGACGTTAATTCAGATAAAGACATAAGCAAACTCATCAAACAGGTGAATGCCCTGTTGTGGGGTGTGGGCGGCATTTTGGCCGTAGTGGTTGTGATGGTGTTGTTGATTTTTGTGGGCGGTGATATGGCCCGTGAGGACGCTGAGGCCGGAGAACTCAATCGCGCGTTGATTGATAGCGCAGCGCCCGTGAATCACCCGCCATTGGATGAATCGAATGACTTGTGGACGGCGGTCGATTTGACGCAAGCCCCCGCATCGGCCAAGGCGCAATTGGAATATGGAAAAGACCTGATTGTGAACACTGCCAAATATTTGGGTCCCAAAGGGAGCGTGGCACATCTCACCAACGGGATGAACTGTCAGAACTGCCATTTGAATGCGGGCACCCAGCCTTATGGTAACAACTACGGTTCGGTGGCCAGTACCTATCCCAAGTACCGCGGTAGGAGCGGAGCCATCGAAGACATCTACAAGCGTGTGGCTGATTGTTTCGAGCGATCACTGAACGGTACGGCGCCCAAAGTGAGTAGCCAGGAAATGGAAGCCATTGTGGCCTATATAAACTATGTAGGCAGCAATGTGAAAAAGGGCGAAAAGGCCAAAGGGTCTGGGATTTATGAGGTGGCCTTGTTGGATCGCGCAGCTGATCCGGCCAAAGGCAAGGTGTTGTATGCCGCCAAATGCGTGAGCTGTCATCAAGCGGACGGTTCTGGGATGTTGAATGCCGACAAAGTGGCTTATCAGTATCCGCCGTTGTGGGGCGATCATTCCTACAACCATGGGGCGGGATTGTACCGATTGTCGCGCTTTGCCGGTTACATCAAAGCCAACATGCCCTTGGGTGCGAGTTATAAGGCCCCACAATTGAGCGATGAAGAGGCCTGGGACATTGCGGCTTACGTGAATTCTATGCCACGCCCATCCAAAGATTTGAGTAAGGATTGGCCCAAAATCGAAGAGAAGAATTTTGATCATCCCTTCGGTCCCTTTGCCGACGCCTTCAGTGAAGAACAACATAAATATGGTCCATTTAAACCCATCAAAGCGGCAAAAAAACAGGCCAAAAAGGGTTGAGATGGGTCTGGATTGAATCAATAATATACGAAAAAAATGTCAGAAAATCAAGAAGTTACCACAGAAGAAGTGAAGAGCGGTATGGAAGCATGCTGCGTGGTTCAATGCGATTTGGAGTTGGGCGAGAATTACTGGAACAATCAGTATGAGGCGGGCAAAACCGGTTGGGATTTGGGCATGGCGGCTCCGGCTTTGGTGCGCTACATCGATCAGTTGAAGGATAAGTCGGCCCGGATTTTGATTCCCGGTTGCGGAAATGCTTACGAGGCGCAGTATCTGTTGGATCAGGGATTCACGAACATTACATTGATTGATATCGCGCCGGCGTTGGTGAAACAATTGCAGGAGAAATACGCAGGCAATGGTAACATCAACATCGTGTTGGGTGATTTCTTTGAATTTCAAGGTCAGTTTGACGTGATCATCGAACAGACTTTTTTCTGTGCGATTCAGCCCTATATGCGCAGTGAATATGTGAAGCAAATGAGGAAGTTGCTGTCGCCCGATGGCGAATTGGCTGGTTTGCTGTTCGATACTCGCTTTGATTTCGATGGTCCTCCGTTTGGCGGTTGCAAGTGCGAGTACACCCCCATTTTTGATGAGGGAGGATTGCGGGTAGACGAGATGGAAATCACGGAATACTCTGCAAAGCCACGGGCGGGTACCGAATTGTTTTTCCGTGCCGGTGTGAAAAAGGCAACGGATGCGTGTGTGACGGACAGTGCTTGTGGCATCAAGCAATATGCGAGCATCGCTGAGAAACTGAATTGGAATGGCACAGACGGGGCCAACAACGAAAAATAATCAATAAATTAGCAGAATAATGAATATAGAGCAAATCTACACGGGGTGTTTGGCGCAAGGTGCCTATTACATTCATAGTCAAGGAGAAGCGGTGATTATTGATCCGCTGCGTGAGGTGCAGCCTTATCTGGATCGTTTGGCCAAGGACGGTGTGAAATTGAAGTACATTTTTGAAACCCATTTTCACGCTGATTTTGTGAGCGGACATTTGGATTTGAGCAAGAAAACAGGGGCGCCGATCGTATACGGTCCAACCGCCAATCCCGAATTCGACTGCATCGTGGCTGAGGACAAGCAGGTGTTTCAAGTAGGTGAAATTACCCTTGAGGTGTTGCATACGCCCGGACATACCATGGAGAGTACTTGCTATTTGCTGAAGGACGCAGCGGGCAATCCCCACAGTTTGTTCAGTGGCGACACCTTGTTTTTGGGCGATGTTGGAAGACCGGATTTGGCGCAGAAGGCGGCGGATATGACCCAAGAGCAATTGGCGGGCATGTTGTTTGATTCACTGATGAATAAAATCATGCCGTTGCCCAATGAGGTGATGGTGTATCCTGCGCATGGCGCGGGCAGTGCCTGTGGTAAAAACATGATGAAGGAAACCATGGACAGTTTGGGACATCAAAAGGAAATGAACTATGCCTTGAACCAGCCGAGCAAGGAGGCATTCATTGAAGCGGTGTTGGATGGTTTGTTGCCTCCGCCAGCGTATTTCCCCATGAATGTGGCCATGAACAAAAAGGGATATGAGTCTGTGGACGTGGTATTGAACAACGGGATGCGCGCGTTGAGTGTGGCAGAGTTTGAAGCCGCAGCAGAAACCATGGATGCGGTGATGTTGGATACCCGTGGTGCGGGCGCTTTTTCGCAAGGATTCGTGCCTAGAAGCATCAACATTGGTATCGATGGACAGTTTGCTCCTTGGGTGGGCTCTGTGATCGGGGATGTAAAGACCCCCATTTTGTTGATCACCGATGAAGGTCGCGAGTTGGAAACCGTGACAAGATTAACCCGCGTAGGGTTTGATCATTTGTTGGGTCATTTGAGTGGAGGATTTGATGCTTGGAAATCGGCCGGGAAAGAAGTAGACACCGTAAATCGCATCACGGCCGAGGCGTTTGCTTCTGAGGTAAAAGTGGGAGAGACTAAGGTGGTTGATGTGCGCAAAGAGAGCGAGTATCGCGCCGAGCATGTGGATGAGGCTTACAACAAGCCCTTGGATTTTATCAACGATTGGTTTGCTGAATTGGCGGATGACGCACCATTTTACATGCACTGTGCGGGTGGATACCGCAGCATGATTGCGGCTTCCATTTTGAAAGCCCGCGGCATTCATAATTTCAAAGAAGTGGAGGGCGGCTTTGGCGCGATTGCCAAAACAGAGGTGCCTAAAACCGATTTTGTTTGTCAGAGTAAATTGCAGAAAATATAACGATGTTGGAATGGATTTCTCAACCCTGGCCATGGTATGTGGCTGGGGTTTTTATCGGATTAACGGTGCCTGCACTGTTGTTGTTGGGCAATAAAACGTTTGGGATTTCAAGTTCGCTTAGACACATTTGCGCCGCTTGTATTCCCTCGAAAATTCCTTTTTTCAATTACGATTGGAAGAAGGAGTCCTGGAATTTGTACTTCGTGGTAGGAACATTGTTGGGCGGATTTTTGGCCACACAGTTTTTGTCGAACCCCAATGATATGGTGATTGCCGACGCCACCAAAGCCCATTTGCAGCAGCATGGGGTGATTGATTTTGCAGGAATGCTTCCCTCGGATGTATTTGGTTGGGATGTGTTGCTTTCGGTTCGTGGACTCATTTTTACGGTGGTTGGCGGATTTTTGGTGGGATTTGGAACCCGTTGGGCTGGTGGATGCACGAGCGGTCATGCCATCATGGGTTTGAGTAATTTGCAGTGGCCCTCCTTGGTGGCTACTTGTTGTTTTATGGTGGGCGGAATCTTAATGACATGGTTCGGCATACCGTTTTTGTTGTCTTTATAATGAATTGAGTTATGACAAAACATGCAGATCAAATGGTAGAAACAGGCACGGCCTGTGTGAATGAATCAGCGGTGGTGAAGCCCTGGTATAGCAATTTGAAGTACTTGGTTGTGGGTGCGATTTTCGGGATCGTGTTTGTGAAGGCGGAGATCATTAGTTGGTTTCGCATTCAGGAAATGTTCCGGTTTGAGAGCTTTCACATGTACGGAGTGATTGGCACCGCGGTGGTGGTGGGTATGATATCGGTACAAATCATCAAGGCCCGCAAGGCGAAGTCGTTTGAGGGTGAGGTTATCGTAATTCACGACAAAGAATTCAACAAAGGCCAGATTTATGGCGGATTGATTTTTGGATTGGGCTGGGCGATTACAGGCGCCTGTCCGGGTCCTTTGTTTGCCCAAATGGGTGCGGGATTCACGGTGGTGGTTGTTACTTTCTTGAGTGCCGTTTTGGGTACTTGGGTTTACGGAAAGTACAGAGACAAGTTGCCTCATTAAAGGATCGAGTATGAAAAAGAATCATATGAATAAATTGGCAATGTTGGCTGCGGGCGCTTTGTTTTTGGTTTCCTGTGGTGGTGCCACAAAGGTGGCCGATGCAACGGCGGCAGGGTCTCAAGGGGTCTCTGTGCAAGAACAAGCCACGGTGTCCCAGCCGAAGGCTGGGGAAACAGTCATTGTGGATGTACGTACCGTGGCAGAATGGGAGAATGATGGTCACGCCAACTGTACCGTGAATATTCCCTTGGATCAATTGGAGTCGCGCATGGGCGAATTGAAAAAAGATCAAAAAGTTGTTTTGGTTTGCCGAAGTGGCAATCGCGCCGGAACGGCCAAGCAACTGCTGGAAAGTGCCGGTTTTACCCAAGTGGAAAACAAAGGTGCTTGGCAAAATATCGATTGTAAATAAGTACACTCACGGGCTTGAATATTAATATTAGATGGGCTGGTTTCTGCGTATCTTTGTGTTAATATGAAAGCCCGTTTGCTTTTAATTGTGTTTTTGTTGACCCAAACGTCCCTGCAGCAGCTGTGGGGCGCTGCGGCGTTAATAGAACATTATTACGAGCACAATGCCGGCGTTCAAAAAATGGCGTTGGCTGATTTTTTGGTCCGACATTATACGGAGGCCCATGAACAAGATGGACATCCAGAAAAAGACCATTCCATGCCGTTCCATCATGTTGATGGGTCATTGCAATTGGGTTACTATACCCCGCTAGATCAGCAAGTTTATTTAGTCAGTGTGGTTCTTAATCAAAACCATACCTATCTCAACAGCCAGTTTCAATCTTCTCCATGCAATGGCGTGAGGGCGAGCATCTGGCAACCTCCAAGAATCTAATTTTCTCTACAGCGCGGCAGTTGCCGTGTTTGTTCGTTGTGCCCCGGTGCGCAGCGAGTGTCTTGTATTTAGCGTTCCAATGCGCCCTCATTGGTAAAAATCAAAAAAAAATATGTTGCAAAAAATAATCGCGTTTAGCGTTAAACAGAAATTATTGGTGGCCCTGGGAGTTCTACTTCTGGTGGTTACCGGCGTGTATCAATTGACAAAATTGCCCATTGATGCGGTGCCTGACATTACCGACAATCAGGTGCAATTGATTACCGTGGCTCCCTCGTTGGGCGCTACCGATATTGAACGGTTGGTTACAGTACCCGCTGAGCAAATTTGTAGGAATATTCCCGGCCTGAAAAACATGCGTAGTTTCTCGCGTTTTGGACTGTCGATTGTTACGCTCGTCTTTGAAGAGGAGGTTGATGTGTATTGGGCCCGACAACAAGTATCGGAACGCCTGGTGGTGATCAATGCTCAGATTCCCAAGGGGGTTGGACAGCCTCAGATGGCGCCAATCACCACGGGATTGGGGGAGATTTATCAATATGTACTTCGTCCGGCAAAAGGATATGAAAAACAATGGACACCCACGGAGTTACGCACCCTCCAAGATTGGTTTGTTCGCAAGCAATTGTTGGGGGTAAAGGGAGTAGCAGATGTGAGTAGTTACGGTGGTTACCAGAAGCAATTTCAAGTAACCTTGAATGCTGGAAAATTGCAGTCGGCCGGTGTAGGCGTCAATGAAGTCTTTGATGCCTTGTCAAAGGAGAACGCCAACACGGGAGGTAGTTACATCGAAAAAGGACCGCAAGCGTTGTTTGTCCGCACGGAAGGATTGTTAACCAACGCCAACGACATCGGGAAAGTGGTTGTTAGGGCGAGCGATGGTGGCGTGCCGATTTTGGTGCGGGATGTGGCGGAGGTCTCTGAAGGGTCGGCCACACGATACGGGGCGATGTGCTACAATGCAGAAGGAGAAGTGGCTGGCGCTGTTGTGATGATGCTAAAAGGAGCCAACAGCAACGAAGTGGTGGGTGCTGTGAAAGAGCG
>JBANFU010000208.1:0-9794 GCA_037975865.1 Bacteroidota bacterium | reverse complement strand
TTAATCCCAACCGAAATTTCAAATTCAATCCGCCCTGCTTGTACTCAATCCACCAACGATCGGCCATCCCCGGCTTCAAATACCACTGTCCCTTCTCCGCATCAGCCCCAGCCGCCTTCACAAAACTTGCATGCGCCAATTTTTGCCACTCCTTCTCCCCCAATCGCTTATCCCAAATGGCCTGTGGCTCTGGCCTGCGCAATATCCACTTACCAAATCGCTCCAACTTCTCAAACCCGCCAACATCGATGAGTTCGTAGTCTTTCCAGGCGGTAGGACAAATCCGCTGGCTCATAACAAATTCAATTGTGGAGATCCATCTCCGCCCAAAATCACGGTACCATCTCCACCGCCGTTCACCTCGCCGCCATCGTGACCGTCGTCCCCATCATTTCCACCCTCATCCTCGCGATCCTCATCGTCTAGCTCCTGGTATTCCGATGCGATGGTCTTGCGCTCAACCACAGGAGGTTCCCCCACTTTATCGCTCTTAAGCACCACCTTCTTCACTTTGTCCTGACTCAATCGATTGCCCAACACCTTCCAACCCTTCACGTCCATAAACTCATCCAAAACAATCATTTCAACTACTTTCTCCCCGCTCTTTTTCTCCGTGGTGATCTCTACCTGCGCCATCAAACTCGTTGAGGCTACCGTCAACTCAGACCCCTTCTCCTCCCCTATGAATGGGAACTTCTTGCCCATCGTAAGGGTTTCGATCAAGAAGCGCTTCACATAGTGCAACTTCGATTTGCCTTCCAAGTAAATCACCTGAATAACCTGCTCAGCAAAGTACTTCTGGATGAAATAGACTGTATCGGGCTCAAAGCGATTGATCAATTCGTAGTTCGATAGCTCGTAGTGGCCATCCTTGTATATCACCAACACCTTGTCATCGCCCTCAAACTCGCCCAAGAATTGTCCTTTGGCGTCGCCATTGAGTCGGCCCGTCATATCATCCCACCAAATTTTCACGCCACCCAGGGTTGACCCGCCTTTTTCTTTCAAATCCACGCGCTTGATGGGGTATTTGGTGATTTGATTTCCACGGGCGCTCTTTCCTTTGATTGCCAATTTCGAGAAATCGTATTCGATGCTCTTGATGCGGGCATTGGCCATGGCACTCAAATGCAAAGTCACCTTTTCCGCTTCACCATTGGGGTTGGCAGAGAAATACAGGATGTTCGACTTCGGATGATCGCTAGAGAACACGTATTCTTTTTCGCGGATCAAGCCCGTAGCATTGAAACGCTTGGCCATTACTTTTTTGGCTTCACCATCCCAATACACCACGTTGTAGGTGGTTCGCTCATCGTTCTTGCGCCACACATCCACGTGAATCAAGTCTTTTCCGTAGAAATATTTATCGGTTACCTTGGCGATGCTATACTTCCCATCCTCCCTAAAGGCAATGATATCGTCGATGTCTGAGCAATCACAAATAAATTGCTCCTTCTTCAAACTGGTGCCCACAAAACCCTCTTTGAGGTTGGCATACAATTTCACGTTGGCCACCGCCACCACATTCGCCTCGATGGTATCAAACGCCCGAATCTCGGTTTTGCGTTCCTTGCCCGCTCCAAACTTCTTGATCAAACGCTTGTAGTATTCTACGGCGTAATCCACCAGATTCTCCAAGTGATTTTTGACCTCAGCGATGTCGTCTTCCAGCCCCTTGATGTATTCATCGGCCTTGAAACTATCAAACTTCGATATCCGCTTGATCTTAATTTCTGTCAACCGGATAATATCCTCCTGGGTAATTTCCCTGCGGAACAAGTTTTTATAGGGATCCAATCCTTTGTCGATGGCCGTCAACACCGCATCCCAAGTCTCACACTCCTCAATGTCGCGGTAGATTCTCTTTTCAATGAATATTTTCTCGAGCGATGAAAAATGCCACTTGTTTTCCAACTCACCCAACTCAATTTCCAACTCCTGGCGGAGCAAATCAAGGGTGTTCTGGGTGCAAGCACGCAAAATATCATTCACGCCCATGAACTTGGGTCGGTCTTCGTGAATCACACAAGCCAAAGGCGAAATACTCACCTCACAATCGGTGAAGGCATACAAGGCATTGATGGCCAGATCCGGACTGATTCCCGGCGCCAATTGCACTTCAATTTCCACGTCTTTGGCGGTATTGTCGATGACCTTTTTTACTTTGATTTTGCCATTGTCGCTCGCTTTGATGATGCTCTCAATCAGCGATCCGGTGGTGGTTCCAAAGGGAATTTCTTTGATGAGCAGCGTAGATTTGTCTTTCTCCTCAATTTTTGAACGAACCCGTATCCGCGACCCCTTTCTACCCTCGTTGTACATCGAAAAATCAGCGTACCCACCGGTTGGGAAATCGGGCAGCAAATTGATTTTCCTGCCACGCAACACATCGATACTGGCTTCACACAACTCCAAGAAATTGTGGGGCATGATCTTGGTACTCAAACCCACCGCAATCCCCTCAACCCCTTGGGCCAAGAGCAGCGGAAACTTCATCGGCAAAGTCACGGGTTCGCGCTTTCTACCATCGTAGCTCAACTGCCAATTGGTGGTTTTCTCATTAAACGCCACTTCTTTGGCAAAGGCACTCAGCCGCGCTTCAATGTATCGGGGTGCCGCCGCACTGTCTCCCGTTCTGATGTCGCCCCAGTTTCCTTGGGTGTCGATCAGCAATTCTTTCTGACCCAAATTCACCAGTGCATCACCAATCGCCGCATCTCCGTGGGGGTGATAGGCCATGGTTGACCCGATGATGTTGGCCACCTTGTTGTAGCGACCGTCATCCATTTCATACATGGCATGCAGGATGCGTCGCTGTACCGGCTTCAATCCGTCTTCCAGAGCCGGAATGGCCCGCTCCAAAATCACATAACTGGCGTACTCAACAAACCAGTCTTTGTACATCCCACCCACGGCGCGAACCTCACCGAGGTGAGCACCCGAGGGAGATTGTCCTGATTCTTCTTGGGTTGATTCCAGTTCTTCTTCGTGATCCATGTTGCAATTTCAAAACAAGCCATTTATTGGCAATAAAACCAAACAGGTTATTCACATTCAATGCGTTCGTGGTGCCCCCGCCCAAACCCTCAGTAGCGCACCAATCGCTATGACAAACTGTCAGTTTTGTTGTATCTTTGTAAAAGTAGCGCAACCATGGATACACACCTCATCAAACAGCGGTTCGGCATCATCGGACATTCGCCCTTGTTGACCACGGCATTGGAAACAGCCGTAAAGGTGGCACCCACAGACATGAACGTTTTGATCTTGGGAGAAAGCGGCGTAGGAAAAGAGAGCTTTAGTAAAATCATTCATCACATGAGCGCCCGCAAACACGCCCCTTTCATCGCAGTGAACTGCGGCGCCATACCCGAAGGCACCATCGATTCGGAATTGTTCGGACATGAAAAAGGAGCCTTTACCGGCGCCACCGACAAACGAAAAGGATATTTCGAAACGGTCAGCGGTGGTACCATCTTCCTCGATGAAGTGGGTGAATTGCCATTGAGTACCCAGGCCCGACTGCTGCGCATATTGGAAAACGGCGAATTCATCAAAGTGGGGAGCTCCGCCGTGCAAAAAACCGATGTCCGCGTAGTGGCCGCTACCAACCGCGACCTCCTAGAGCGCGCCCGGATGGGAAAATTCCGGGAAGATCTGTACTACCGATTGGCCACCGTACCCATCCGCGTGCCCAAACTCAGTGAGCGCCGAGAGGACATCTACCTGCTGTTCCGCAAATTCGCCTCAGACTTCGCCGAAACCCACCACAGCCAACTGCTAGAACTCTCAGAAGACGCCCAGCAGCTGCTAATCAATTATCCATGGCCGGGTAACGTGCGACAGCTGAAGAACGTCACCGAACAAATCTGCGTTTTGGAAAACGGCCCCATCATCCACGCACAAACACTCTCGAAATACATCCCCCACGTAGAACCCCCACTGCCCATGCTCTTGGGAAAGATGGAGGGCACCGAAGGGATGAGCGAACGCGATATTTTTTACAAAGTGCTGATCGACATGAAACGCGACGTGAACGACCTGAAAAAAGTGGTTTTTGGACTGCTCGAAGGCAATCTCGATGCGCGCAATGCCGCAGCCAATATGCAATCTGCCGTGGTTCCGGTGCCTGTCAACAACACCCCCGTGCCCAGCAGCAACCTCTCCAGCTACAACGATTCAAACAACCTCAATACACTCTCCAGCAACCCCATCGCCAATCAACCCATCATCCTGCAATCACACGACGATGATGAAGATGATTTCCAAGAAGCCATTTCCTACCCATCCGTGGGGGAAACACTGAGTTTGGAAGCCCAAGAAATCGAAATGATCAAAAAAGCCTTGGCCAAGAATTTGGGGAAACGGAAGAAAGCCGCCGATGAATTGGGTATATCGGAACGAACTTTGTACCGCAAAATCAAACAATACGAACTTGAGTAAGTGGCAAGACACACCCCACACATGAAACCTTGCACCAACCATAGCGCCCAGAACACCCACACCCGGATAGCACAAACCCAGGCAGCGGGTGGCAGTCGCAAATTCCTGGGGGCATGCCTTCTGTTACCCCTGCTTCTGCTGATGAGCGGATGTACACCGTTTTGGAAATTTTACGATTTCAAAGGAGCCGCAATTCCTGCCGATATCCAGACTTTTTCAGTAGACTTTTTTAGCAATGAAGCGGCCATCGTCAACCCCCAATTGAGCATGAGTTTCACCGAAAAATTGAAAACCAAATTCCAAAGTGAAACCCGTTTGTCGCTCACCAATGCCAACGGCGACTACAAATTTGGAGGGTCTATTGTGGAGTATTCCGTGACGCCAGCGGCCTTAAATGCCAACGTTGGAACAGCCCAGAACCAATTCAATATCAAAGTACGGGTGGAGTTCGTGTGTGAAAAATATCCGGAAAAGAGCTTTGCCCGCGACTACGCCTTTTTCAAGATTTTCGATGCCAGCGCTACGTTTGAAAGCGTAGAGGAATCGCTTTCCACCGAAATACAAAATCAAATCGTTCAACAAATTTTTGCCGCAGTGGCCCTCGACTGGTGAATCCGGAAAAACTTCGACATATCGTAAACAACCCGTCTGATATCGACGCTACAACAGCGGTTGAATTGGAACAACTGTCGGAGAGATTCCCTTGGTTCAACACCCCATTTGTGTTGTTGGCGCTGTACAGAAAAGCGCAGAACGATTATCGCACCGATAGCAGCATCAAACATGCGGCGATGCGCAGCAGTCGCCGCGACTGGCTTTATCACGCCTTGAATCCGCGCAAACCGGTGAATGTGCCGCAGCCCGCTGCAGAAACGCTATGGCCCACCACCATCCCCACTGTTCATATTGAGGCCGAACCAAGTCCCATATCGGAGTTCTTGACAGTATCTGCTGATACAGCGATTGAGTCCGCAACTGCGATAGTGGTTGAGGACTTAAAAGAAACAGCGGTTGAAACGAAGGGCACGACGGCGATAGAAACTGTCGCTTCGGAAACAGCCTGGACACCGGAACTCACGGACATTTCCACCCACAAACCATCGTTCGAACCCTACGTTGAACCAGCATACGATGCCCAGCCCGAGATCCTGTATGACTTGGCCTCCGCCATGGGAACCACATTGCAGTTTGAACCGGTGGTTGATGGTCCGTGGTTAACAGAAAAACCGCTGCCCAAAGTCTATGATTTGGAAGAGTTTTTGAAATCGGGCCTGATCAACACCGACGATAGTCCTGCGGTTGCATCAAACGATCACCGCACCCATCGCTCAGAGCCGAGGTTGGGTTCAATGGAGACCAACACGTTCTCCACGGAGACGAGAACTTTCTCCCCTGAGACGGGCATTTCAACGACGGAATCCGACCCGAGGGCCATAGACACCTTTGCAACACCGGCAGCGCCCAAGAGCTTTTTCGATTGGTTATCGAGCGATGCAGACAGTCCGAGGAACCCCGATGAACAAAAAGTCAACACCGAGGCTTTGATCAACAAGTTCATCGAAGAACGTCCCCGAATCAGCCAGCCGAAGCGTGAATTTTACAGCCCGGAGCGGGCGATGAAGCGCAGTGAACAATTTTCTACCAGCATCGTAACAGAAACCCTGGCAAACATTTTTAGGCAACAAGGTCATTTTGAAAAAGCCATTCTTTCTTACGAAAAGCTGCAGTTGAAATTCCCGGAAAAAAGTAGTTACTTTGCAGACCTTATCGAACAAATTAAAAAAGAACAAAACCAATGAATTGGATATTAATCATCGGAATTATTGCAGCCACATTGTTGATGTTGGTTATTTTGGTACAAAACCCAAAAGGAGGCGGATTGGCTTCAAACTTCTCACAAGGTAACCAAATCTTTGGTGTTGAGAAGACCACCAACGTGGTTGAAAAAATCACTTGGGGCGGTGCATTGTTGTTGGTAGTCATTTCATTGATTGCCGCATCATACAACAGCGAAAAAACCAAAGCACCTTCGCGTGCTAAAGCAAATACTGAGCAAGGAGAGGCATTGCCAGACGTGAAAGCGGGCAAGTAATTGTTTGTTATTCCAATTTTGTGTTGATGATACGCCCCGGCTCCGCCGGGGCGTATTTTTTTTAATCCCGTTGGGGCAAAATCGAACTGGGCGCTTTGTCGGGCTTGGCATAACTCAACCGATCCAACCACTGACTCGCCACATAACCGTCTAAGCCGATGCTTCCCACAGAACCGGCCGACACCAAATCCACCGATCCATCGTCAAACAGCAACTCATGCGGCAATTCTATATAATCTATGCTGCCTACCACCACCAAGGTATCATTGCATGATATCCGATGGTGCTCTTGCAAAGTCAAGCCCATTTTGATGGCGCTTTCCCCCACAAACGGTGCAAACACACCTTCACGGTATACAGGCGTTAATCCAACAGCGTCAAACTCACTCTGATCCTTGCTGTACCGGGCCGAAGTCTGATGGGCCCTTGGGTAAAAATCCGTCCCCACCGCGTTGAGTGTGTAACTCCCGCTGGCCAAAATATTCTGCCAAGTGTGACGGTCTACACTATCCGGACGCACAACCATCCCCAAATAAGGCGGATTGGCACCCACGTGAAAAATACTGTTAAAAATGGCCACGTTCTCTTGTCCCTCCGCATCCCTCGTCCCCACCAACTGCAGGGCTTTGATACCAGGAATGGAGTTGATCAATTGCGTGCGAAATCGCTTGTCGAGTTGGGCAAAATCGTCGCCCCGAAAAATTTCAATGGTATGACTCATGGTAATTCAATGAAGCTCAGCAAACCGTCCGTCGGGCGATTATCCTCTGGGGGATTGCCACTCAAACCGGCGCTGAATCGATGCATCTTTATCTCAGACTACCCATTCCCCCATCGATGGCCAAAATCTGTCCGGTCATCCAATCGCTGCTTTCACCAAGTAAAAACGCAACGGCCGATGCGATGTCTTGGGGTTCACCCACGCGCTGAAGGGGATGGCGTTTGCCACTGGCTTCCATTTTCTCTGGGGTCGACAGCAAACGGGCCGCCAAATCGGTATTCACCAAACTGGGGGCGATGGCATTCACACGAATCTGTGGGGCCCACTCGGCAGCCAAACTGCGTGTAAGTCCTTCAATGGCACCTTTGGCCATGGCGATGCTGGCATGAAAGCTCATTCCCGATTGGACAGCCACTGTACTAAAGAGCACCACCGATGCTTTACCGGCGGTTTTCATGGCTGGCAGACAGGCTTGCAGGGCTTTGACCGCACCCATCGCATTGATTTCAAAATCGGCGCGAAATTCATCGAGCTTCAATCCGCGAAAGGGCTTGAGGTTGATGCTTCCCGGCGCGTACACCACCCCATGGATGGTATCGGGCAAGCCCGCGATGGACTCGTCGGACAAAGCATCCCAACCGATGGATTGCGCACCCATGGGCGCTTCTCCACTGCGCGATACTACCCAGATAGCATGTCCTTCATTCATCAACCGATCAACCACGGCGGCGCCAATGCCGCGACTCCCACCGAAAACAACGTAATTCATACAGTGAGAAACAAAGGAAATCGGGATAGGTTTTGGGGATGGCCAACATCCACCCAACCGTTGCAAAATATACAAATTCAAATATATTTTTATTGTATATCGCTTTTGTATATCTTTGTATACTATCTAATTTTGGAGGAACGAAACATGAAATCGTACAAAGAACTCAACAAACCAGACATTGTTATGATCTCTTTAAAACTGCCCCGTTACCTACTCTCAGAAATAGACCGTCTGTCTGATGGCCTTTCCCTGTCGCGCAACAAATTCATCGTAGAAACCTTGGATGCGCACACCAAAAACCTCATCAAAAACCAAACCCGCTTGCAATTGGTTGCAGAAGCTAACGTCATCTATAACACATCCCGTGAAGCATTGGCCGATTTTGACGCCATTGACGATATCGCAAATGAGCAACCATGACCACCAAGCCGTTTGAAATCTACCTAGCCAACCTCAACCCCAAAAAAGGACATGAAGTCGGCAAAACCCGCCCCGTTGTGGTGGTGCACAGCGAATTGATGCAAGGCATCCTGTCAACCAGCATTGTTTGTCCGCTCACCACCCAACTCTCCCCCGCAACCCTACTCCGCGTTCATATCCCGCTCCACGAATCCCACACAACCGGACTCACAGAGCCCAGCGACGTCATCGTAGATCAAATTCGAAGCATCGACAATCAACGACTCATCAAAAAATTGGGAGAATTGCCCAGCGCACAAGCCGAGCAACTTCAAAAAAACTTACAGACGATCTTGGCCGTTTAGACCCTTACTCCCCGTGCAAACGGCTATATAAATCCAGTCCGTGCTGCTTGGCCGTTTCCTTGGCAATTTCGTATCCGGCATCGGCGTGACGTACAACACCCATGCCTGGATCGTTGTGCAACACGCGACGCAAGCGCTGTTCTGCATCATCCGTACCATCCGCCACAATCACCATCCCACTGTGGATGCTATACCCCAGCCCCACGCCACCGCCATGGTGCAAACTCACCCAACTCGCACCGCCAGCCACGTTCACAAACGCGTTCAAAATTGGCCAATCTGCCACGGCATCCGAACCATCCATCATCGCCTCGGTTTCACGGTTTGGTGAAGCCACAGAACCCGTATCCAAATGGTCGCGACCAATCACGATCGGCGCTTTTACCGCACCAGTTCGTACCAACTCATTGAATGCCAAAGCCGCCTTCTGGCGCTCGCCCTGACCCAACCAGCAAATGCGCGCTGGCAACCCCTGAAACTCAATGCGCTCCTGAGCCATGCCAATCCAACGCTTCAAACTCTCGTTCTCTGGGAACAATTCCAAAATCTTGCGGTCCGTTACATAAATATCCTCAGGATCCCCACTCAACGCCACCCAGCGGAATGGCCCTTTGCCCTGACAGAACAACGGACGAATATAGGCCGGAACAAATCCCGGGAAATCAAACGCATTCTTCAATCCTTTTTCCAAAGCCCGGCCCCGCAAATTGTTGCCATAGTCGAACGTAATACTGCCCATTTTCTGGAGCTCCAGCATCAACTCCACGTGCTTCACCATGGTCTGATAGCTCAATTCTGTATATTTCTCTGGGTTGGTTTTGCGCAACTTATCGGCCGCCTCAACATCCATGTCGGTAGGATAATACCCAATCAACGGGTCATGCGCACTGGTTTGGTCGGTCAGTGTATCCGGAACCACCCCACGCGCAATCAATCGCGCCAACAATTCCACCGCATTGCACAACACCCCAATACTCACCGCATCTCCGCGTTCTTTCGCGG
>JBANFU010000074.1:0-8809 GCA_037975865.1 Bacteroidota bacterium | reverse complement strand
CCAAGGCCTCTTTGCTGTTACCTTGATAACTACCAAACGGCAAATCCACCACCACCAACGCACGATTCACACCCCGAACCACAGAACTGGCATGATAAATCATTTGATCCAGCGTGATGGGCAACGTGGTTTCATGTCCCGCCATTACATTGGAAGCACTATCACCCACCAAGATCACATCGATACCCGCTTGATCTACCACCCGGGCCATTGAAAAGTCGTAAGCCGTTAACATGGAGATTTTTTCACCGCGGGCCTTCATCTCGTGAAGCACGTGGGTGGTAACCTTTTTTTCTTCTTTCTTATGTATGCTCATGGTCGATATCCATCCTCACTTTCGATGAAATCACGGCAGATTTGTTCAAATTTCCCCGCAAAAGAACCATCTTTGTAAGAATTCGAAAACAAAAGTAGGATTATTTCCAAATGAAACAGCAATTGCAGCAGTACAACTACCGGATCCTCTCTCTCGCCTTGACTTTTATCACCCTTTTTACTGCCTGTGAAAATGAAGTTTATATCAATGCCGACTACAAAGAGACCATCGTAGTATATGGATTACTGGATCCACAAGACAGTATCCAGTACATCAAAGTCAACAAAGCCTATCTCAATGAAAGCATCGGCGCATTGGAAGCAGCCAAAATTTCCGACAGTCTATACCTCGACTCTACGCGTGTGGAGTTGAAACGGTTATCGACCGGACAAATTATCCTTTGCACGGCAGAAGAAGGTCCCACCAAAGAATCCGGCATTTTCGCCAACGACAAAAATATCTTGTGGGTTACCCGTGAAAAAATCTACCCCAACGAAGAATACGAAATCACGGTGAGCAACCCCCTCACCAAATCCAAAGCGGTTTCTGTAACCAAAACGGTGGGTGTAACCAAAATCCGTTCTCCCTTCATTGACCAGACCAATGTATTCAGTGTGGGTCCCGAATACCTCACCATTTCATATGTGGCTGCACCCAATGCCTATGCCTACGATGCCCGCTTTTTGGTCAATTATGAAGAAATGGACATGGCCGACACCAGTAAAAAAGTCACCAAAACGGCCGTTTGGCGCGTTGTCAACAACTTTCTGGTAGGCAACAACTCCTCGCCCATGCGACAGGTACCCCGCTTGAGTTTTCTGCAATTTTTGCAATCAAACATCACCGCATCGCCCAACCTCAAGCACCGCATCAAATGGGTGGGTGTGAGTTTGTACGCGGGAAATCAAACCCTGGTCGATTATATCTCCGTGAACGAGCCTAGCATCGGCATCGTACAGAAACAAGCCGAGTACACCAACATCACCGGAGGATACGGCCTGTTCGCCTCCCGCTCTACCTTAAAAGTTTGGGGTATTCCCATCGATGCGTCTTCCATCGTGTATTTGCAAAAACACGAACTGACCAAAGCGCTGAATTTCGTGCGCTAAATCAGCAAAAACGACAGACATCGTCGGAAAGAAATCGGCACACTCTTACTTTTTGTCAGCATTTCTGCCATTACGACACCCCCAATGGGTGTTTTGGGCTGTGGTACAACGATTGCTAAATCATGGCAAATAGACATCAAAAATCATGAGTAAAATAATTGGAATTGACTTAGGTACCACCAACAGCTGTGTAGCCGTTTTGGAAGGTAACGAACCCGTTGTAATTGCCAACAGTGAAGGTCGCAGAACCACTCCCTCTATTGTGGCATTTATGGACAATGGCAATGGCGAGCGCAAAGTGGGTGATTCAGCCAAACGTCAAGCCATCACCAACCCCCAGCACACCATTCAATCCATCAAGCGATTCATGGGTGAAAAATATTCAAACATGACCACCGAAATCGGTCGTGTACCTTATGAAGTTGTGAAAGGCGACAACGACACCCCCCGTGTTAAAATTGGCGATCGCAACTACACGCCCCAAGAAATCAGCGCCATGGTACTTCAAAAAATGAAGAAAACCGCTGAAGACTATTTGGGTCAGGAAGTAACCCGCGCGGTCATCACCGTACCAGCTTACTTCAACGACGCACAACGTCAGGCCACCAAAGAAGCCGGAGAAATCGCAGGCTTGGTGGTTGAGCGTATCATCAACGAGCCTACCGCGGCTGCCTTGGCCTATGGCTTAGACAAAATCGATCGCGACATCAAAATTGCGGTATATGATTTGGGTGGTGGAACCTTCGACGTTTCCGTACTGGAATTGGGCGATGGTATCTTCGAAGTGAAGAGCACCAACGGTGACACGCACTTGGGTGGTGACGATTTCGACCAAGTCATCATCGACTTCTTGGCCGATGAGTTCAAACAGCAGGAGAACATCGACTTGCGCAAAGACCCGATGGCATTGCAACGTTTGAAAGAAGCCGCTGAAAAAACCAAAATTGAATTGTCGGCCAGCACCGAAACCGACATCAACTTACCCTATATTACAGCGGTAGACGGTGTTCCAAAACACTTGGTAATGAAGATGAGCCGCAGCAAGTTTGAGCAATTGGCCGCAAGCCTCATCCAGCGCACCTTGGAGCCTTGCAAACAAGCCTTGAAAGATGCAAACATGACTGCCAGCGATATCGATGAGGTTATCTTGGTGGGTGGTTCTACCCGTATTCCAGCGATTCAGCAGTTGGTACAAGAGTTCTTCGGAAAAGCCCCAAGTAAAGGGGTTAACCCCGACGAAGCCGTGGCTGTTGGCGCTGCCGTTCAGGGCGGAGTATTGACCGGTGAAGTGAAAGACGTGGTATTGTTGGATGTAACGCCACTGAGCATGGGAATTGAAACCATGGGCGGTGTGATGACCAAAATGATTGAGTCAAACACCACCATCCCAACCAAAAAGACCGAGACTTTCTCAACAGCGATGGACAATCAGCCTTCTGTGGAAATCCACATCTTGCAAGGGGAACGTCCTATGGCTGGCGACAACAAGACCATCGGTCGATTCATTTTGGATAGCATTCCTCCAGCACCCCGCGGTGTGCCGCAGATTGAGGTAACCTTTGACATTGATGCCAATGGTATTTTGAGTGTACACGCCAAGGACAAAGCCACTGGAAAAGAGCAAAAGATTCGCATTGAAGCTTCTAGTGGTTTGAGCAAGGAAGACATCGAAAAAATGAAGAAAGACGCGGAAATGAATGCCGAAGCCGATGCCAAGCGCAAGGAAGAGGCCGACAAAGTAAACGCCGCAGACGCTTTGGTATTTAGCACTGAAAAACAGTTGACCGAGTATGGCGATAAAATTCCTGCCGAGAAAAAGGCCACCATTGAAAGCGCGTTGGGCGAATTGAAAACCGCGTTGGGCGAGAAAAACTTCGCGTCGATGGAAACAGCGAGCGCTGCCTTGAATGCCGCATGGCAGGCAGCCAGCCAAGACATGTACAATGCCACCGGTGGAAACCCCGAAGGGGGCGAGCCTGGTGCAGGTGCCGGTGCAGGTGCCGGTGCCGGTGCCGGTGCAGGAGACCAAGTTCAAGACGTGGACTTCGAAGAAGTAAAATAAGTTTCTCATTTGTTATAGTTAGTGAATGCATGAAGGGTGTCCCAACGGGACACCCTTTGTGTTATTTTTGAATCCACAATGACGATGGGATTACAACAAAAGGCCAAATTCACCGCAATGGTGGGATTGGTGATGGGTTTCGCCTTGCTGGGTTGCAATCAAAAGGAAAGCGAGCACCCACAAACAACGGACAGCATGGTCACCGACCCTTATAAAAATGCCAGTCCGGGGACAGAGACCGCGGCAGGCATCGCTCCGCCAAACATTGAAGATACGGCAAGCCTCAACGACCCGATGGCCAAAGACAGCCTAAAAATGCACGTGGCTTTCCAGTTGGCGGCCAACGAACTCAGCGGTGCTTACTTAAACAAAGATGCCGGCACCTACGCCAAATACACCCTACCCTCCATTATCAAAGCCAATGGCGGGGATGTGGCTTACCGACAAAAATTAGCCATGGTGTTTCAGGATCCCGGAACGCCCTCTTACTTCAAGGTATTGTCGGGCCCCTTGCAACGCACCAAAGCCAAGCTCGACGACCAAGGATATTTACAGGGATGGTATTGTTTACTTCCGGTGAGGATGTTCCGCACCGAGGCAGGTAAAACGATGCAAGATATCAAATGGATGGGTGGACAGTCGCTCGACGAAGGCAAAACCATTCATTTTATTGACATCACCAATTTGCCACCAGAAAAAATTGCGCAGATTATGCCCGACTTACAGGTGGTCTTGGTAAAATAGATTCACAAAAAAAGGCGGCCGCAGGCCGCCTTTTTTTATATCCAATAAATTTTCTTACTTGGTAGTCAAACGCATCTTGCGACGGGTGGTCTTTTCCACCTTCTCCTCTTCCATCGCTGCAATACCCGTGATCGATTGATCCACCAAAATACGTCCGCAGTTCTCACAATCAATGATGCGGTAGTGGGCACGAATTTCGCTGTGACGCTGTGAAGGAATCTTGCTGAAACATCCACCGCAAGAACTACGCATGATAGAAGCTACGGCAATCCCATTGCGCACGTTGCCACGAATTCTGTGGTAAGCACGGTGCATGCGGGGATCCAACTTGGCATCCGCAGCAGCACGCTCAACCATGATCTTCTCAATCTCTTCTGCGTTTTCCTTTTCGATTTCAGTCAATTCCGCTTTCTTGAACTCCAAATCCTGTTTGCGTGAAGCCAAAGCATTCTGGGTGTTGCCCAACAACTCTTCCTTCATTTCAATCTGACGGCCGAATTCACGAATGCGCTTTTCAGCAGACAAAATCTCCAAACCTGCGATTTCCTTTTCCTTGTTGATGGCGTCGTACTCGCGGCTGTTTTTAATATTGTTCAACTGCTCATCGTACTTTTCAATCAATCGCTGAAAATCTTTGATGGCGTTCTTCTTGTTGCTGATTTCATGGTTAAACTCCGCAATCTCCTCAGTGATGTGAGATACACGGGTTTCCAAACCTGCGATGTCGTCTTCCAAATCGGCAACTTCCATGGGCAATTCGCCCAATACGGCACGAAGGTTATCCAGGCGTGAATCGATCTGCTGCAATTTCCACAGATCCTTGAGTTTTTTATCGATGGTTACGTCCATGTTATCTTAAATAATCAATAGGGTTGGTGATAGTTTCCGCAAAAATGGTTGCAAATTTAGGGAATTTCGACGACAATAGCGAAGAAAACAAATCAATTGTATATTTCTCGCTTTCGTAATGTCCGATGTCGCACAGCAACAATTTCTCCTCGGCATCGAAAAACTCGTGATACTTTACATCGGATGTGACAAACGCATCTACGCCAGCCCGCAAGGCATCGCCAATCAAAAAACTCCCCGCGCCACCACAAACGGCCACCCTTCTCACTTGCGTAACATCGCACTTGGTATGCTTCACCACATCCAATCCCATCCGCGATTTCAGCTGCTGTAAAAACGTGGCCTTGTCCATGGCCACTGGCAATTCACCCACCACGCCGGCACCATATTCCCGACTCACATTGTTGAGCACTACCCAATCGTGGGCCACTTCCTCGTAAGGATGTGCTTCAACCATGGCTTTTGACACAGCCCCTTTCAGCCACACGGGCACCAAAACTTCAATTCTAGCCTCCTCAACAGCTTCCCTCGTCCCTACCGATCCCAGGGTTGGATTGGCGCCTTCGATCGGACGAAAACTACCCTGTCCTTCCACCGAAAAAGAGCACTCATCGTACAGCCCGATGTGGCCAGCACCCGCAGCAAACAAAGCCTCTTTCAACCGCTCGGCATGCGTCAAAGGCACATACACCCCCAGCTTCATCAAGGCAGATTCCATCGGACGTAAAACGCCCGAGACCTCTACCCCCAGCTGTTGTGCGATGCGCTCGTTGACGCCCCCACGCAACACATTGTCGAGGTTGGTGTGACAAGCATAGATGGCAATGTCATGTCGAATGGCCTTCACCACAGCGCGCTGCACGTAGTTGGCCCCAGTAAATCGCTTCAATCCGCCAAAAACAATGGGATGATGCGCAATGATAATATCACACCCTTTGGCGATGGCTTCGTCCACCACCGCTTCCGTGCTGTCCAAACACAGCAGGGCCTTCTTTACCTCTCGCTGCGGATCCCCCACAATGAGTCCGGAATTATCATAAGATTCCTGCAAACGCAATGGCGCGATTTGCTCAAATGCCGACATGATTTCATGGATTCGCAACATCATGATTCAAATTTCAAGGAATTCCCCCAACTTTGCACCACTCCGTGAAAAAAGCAGTACTAAAGCCCGGCAAAGAAGTCAGCCTACTCCGAAAACACCCCTGGGTGTTCTCTGGTGCCATACAAGAAATCGAAGAAGTATACATTGGCGATTGGGTGCAAGTATTTGACCACAAAGGGCGATTGCTGGGGACCGGACAGGTGGGCGATGGAAGTATTGCCATCAGAATGGTGGCTTTTGAGGCCATTGAACCGAACACTGCGTTTTGGCAATCGAAACTATTGAATTGCTTGAGGCTGCGACAACAATTGGGGTTTGGAATCAACACACCCACTACGGCCTATCGCTTGGTTCATGGCGAGGGCGATAATTTACCCGGACTCATCCTCGATATCTATAACGATTGCGCAGTGATACAAGCCCATAGTTTGGGGATGTACAACAGCATCAACCACATTGCAGAGGCCCTAGAAAACCTCAAAGACCTCAAACTCAAAACCATTTACAACAAGAGCTTTGCTGCCATGCACGGCACCGTTGATCCCGATGGATTTTTGCTCGGAGACACCCCAGAGACGGTGGCCCACGAGAACGGCTTGGCCTTTACTGTGAATTGGGTAACCGGACAAAAAACAGGCTTTTTCTTGGATCAGCGCGACAACCGAGACTTGCTCAGGCGCTTTGCCAAAGACAAAACAGTCCTCAACACCTTCTGTTATACCGGTGGATTTTCCGTGGCCGCCCTGGCGGGCGGCGCCACACAAGTGATCAGTGCTGATATCAGTCAAACAGCCATCGACCTGGCCAACAACAATGTATCGCTCATGCAATTGCAAAACGGTCAAACCCATGAAGGAATGGTGGTGGATGTCATGAAACACTTGGGTGATATAGACAGACAATTCGACATTGTGGTACTAGACCCACCGGCTTTTGCAAAGAGTTTATCCAAAAAGCACAAAGCGGTGATGGGCTACAAGCGACTCAATGCCATGGGCATGAAACGCGTGGCACCCGGAGGCTTGTTGTTTACTTTCAGTTGCTCCCAGGTGGTAGATGATGTCTTATTTGCCAACACCGTAACCGCGGCAGGCATCGAAGCTGGAAGAAACTGCAGAATCCTCTACCGATTGGGACAAGGCGCAGACCATCCGGTGAATTTGTATCACCCGGAAGGACATTATCTCAAAGGATTGGTTATTCAGGTTGAATAAGTTGCGCTGCAACCGTTACCGAAGCCCTATTGTTGCGCAAATCGATAAAACAAATACGCCACTGGCACAAAAAGCAAATTAGGCAACCAAACCGAGAGCCAAGGCCAGACCACCCCTGAATTCCCCAGGGAGATAAAATACTTGCTAAAAAACAAGAAAAATAAGATTACAAAGATTCCAACCGCCAGGGAGAATCCCAGTCCACCCCGCGTTTTTCTTCCCGCCACACTCACCGCAATCAACACCAAAATAAAGGTACTGAATGGGGAGGCATACCGTCGGTTCAATTCCGTTTGCAACAATTCCACGTTGCTCGACCCCCGCATTTTCTCCTTGGCAATCATGCTGCGCAACTCGTTCTGATTGAGGCTTTGAACATCCTCCAACCGAAAAAAGAAATCTTCTGGATTGAATGGAATCATCGTATCCAGCGTGGCGTGGTATTGAATATCTTGATTGCCGTTGGATAAAAACTTGCGCTGCCAAACCATTTCCAATCGCCATTTCTTGGCTTCGGGCGACCATCGAATGAACCGACCAAACAAGGAACTCTTCAATTGCTGTCCTTTGTACTCCTCTACCGTGATTCCAACACCGGAACTATCGTTGTTGTTGAAATACTCCATGTATAAAATCACGCCGGGTTTGATCTGCCTGAAAATGGTTGATTTGGCTTGAGAATAATAATCTCGCATGTAGGCATTCTCGAAGCGCACGCGGGCTTTGTCGGTAATCGGAATCACCCAAGCATTCAAGACATAACTGCCCACGGCCAGCAACGCTGCCGTGGCCATATAGGGCAACAGAATGCGTTTGAGCGACATCCCACCGGCCAGCATCGAAATGATTTCCGTACGGGAGGCCAACCGAGAGGTCATGTACAAGACTGAGATAAAAATAAATATCGGCGAGAACGTATTGAGCAAACTCGGCACGAAGTTGAGGTAATACACGCTAAAAATCTCATTCACCGGGGCCGATTTTGCCAAGAAATCATCCAGCTTTTCGGCTACATCAAACACCATGATAATGATGATGAACAACCCCACCGTTACAAAGAATGTTTCCAAAAATTTCTTGGAAATGTACCAGTCTAACTTTTTCAATTTCATGGGGATGGCGAAGAGAATGGCAATCTACGACAATTTGCGCGATACAGTTTTCAGTATGCTTTGTTTCCAGTTGTGGAAATCGCCTTGAAGGATTCTTTCGCGGGCTTGACGCACCAACCACAGATAGAAGCGCAAATTTTGAATGCTCGCGATAATGGGCCCCATCATTTCATTGGATTGAAACAGGTGACGCACATAGGCCTTGCTATACTCGGGGGTCAACAGCGAATCGAGGGCAGAAAAATCCTCAGACCACTGCTTATTTTTGATATTGATAATGCCTTCGGTGGTGAAAACG
>JBANFU010000053.1:0-3645 GCA_037975865.1 Bacteroidota bacterium | reverse complement strand
CAATCCTTTGTCGGTTCGATCACCCGTAGCATAGGCTCGCTTAAACCACATTCCGTCTTGTGCCAATTTTACCAAGTTGGGCATGGCTGTTTTACGGGGTTCCCATTGATTTTCTGATTTTGTATGAAATCCGTCCAGGTATTTCGAGGATTCTGCGGTGGCTTGTTTGGTTTCTAACCAATGTTGGTTAATGCCTTCTAGCACAACGAATAGGACATTGGAACCGCGGCGGATGATTTGCGGCATTCTTTTCAGTCCACCAGGAAAGCTATCAGGTCCGGCATAGGCTTGCAAGGCAAAGGCTTCTACCCCAGCATCCATGAGGGCTTTATCGGTTCGTTCTTTTAGAGATGGTTGTTGTGACAGGGCCACTAAATTCCAGTTGGGATTGGTGGCTATGGCATTTTGCAGGGGATCGGTTCCGAAGTGGGCTGCGGCCGAATTGAGGGGGATTTTTTGTAACCCTCCACGGGTTGCGGCGACCAATGGCAGCACCATGGCAATCAGCCAATAATTAAATTTAAATTGGGTACTGGGGAGATTCAATAGGCGTTGGAGGCCTTTGGCTAGAAGAATTGTGATAGCGAAGATGGATGCTAATAACAAGATAATACGCCACAGTTGTGCGGTGGACATGGACTGTAATGTTGCTTCGGGGAATTGAAGCATATTGATGGCCAATTGATTGAATCTCGAATTCCAAGTTTGAAGCAATTGAATATCGATGGCTATCAGAAGTCCTTGAAGGACAATAAACAGCGATTGAAAGAGTTGCAGCCATATCAATCGGTAAGGAATCACGGACGTGAGCAACATGAGTAGCGTAAAATAGGCCGACACCGATAGATCTTGTGATAGGCCTGCTGCTTGGATTGTATCGGTGGGCAGCGAATAATCCAGTTGGTTTTGGATGGCCATTAGGGTGATGGATCGCCCGAGCCGTTGCGTAAGCATGGCGAGGGCGAAGGACCACAAAGCCACCAAAAAAAACCCGTTTTTCAACGGGTTTTTTAACGATATCTGTGAAAATTTGTTCAAGGATTTACAATCAACTTGGTTTGATACACACCACCTGTGTTGTCTTTTAGCGTGAGGAAGTATACCCCGGCCGACAAATCAGACAAATCTATTTCCGTTCCCTCAGCGCGCAACTGAACTACGCTTCCATTGGACGACATAGCCGAAGCGGCAGTAACCATTTCAATTCCACGGACAGTAATTTTATCCGTTGCGGGATTAGGGAACAAGGTAACAAATGACTTATTCAATTGCTTGTTGGCATTGGCTGCAACCGTAATGTAGTTGGTTTTGGTTTTTTGATCAGTTCCAGTGGTATTCGTCACTTTTAATGTCACGGAGTAGGTTCCGAAAGCACTAAATTTCACATCGATATTTTTTGAAGTAGCTGTAGTGGCGTTCAAATAACTGAATGTCGTTGGATTGATGGTCCACTGCCAAGATGTGGGTGTATTGTCGCTGAGATCGAACAATCTCACCGTTTGCACATTGTTGGGCGTTACGATGTCGGCAGTAAAATCACACACCGGTTTCAAGTTCGTTGTATTAGAAACGTTGATGTAATTCAATTTGGTTACGGTTGTTTTATCAGACGAATTGGCTCCCACCAACGAAATTGTGTACGAACCTGTGGCACTGAATGAAACGTACAAATCTTTGTCGGTCAGTTTAGATCCCGATTGCAACGTGTAAGTGTTGGGGGTGATTGTCCAGGTATAAGAAGTAGTTCTTGAGCAAGAGGAAATCAGTGCTACGGTTTGTCCAACGTTTACCGCGGTCTTATTTGCTGCAAAGGCCACGGCTGGTGGATCTTGAAGAGTGAGACGACGAATAATATTGTTTACTTGGTCACAGATATAAAAAGCAGAATCGGCTTTGCGGTAGGTAAACAAGTTGATCAATCCAAATTTGGCATCTTTGGCTGCACCGTCTAAATATCCTACTTCAAATTCTTGACCTGCATAGACTTTGAGTGTTGAACCATCGTAAACTTTAATACAATATTGATCTGCTACAAAAATCCGACCGTTGACTGCCACCACATCCGTTGGAAAATTCAAACCCGTTGTTATGACATCAGTTACCTCATTGGTTGTCAAATTCAATCGTTTGATTTTTTTGTTGTTGCGATCCGCAATCAACATGGTATTGTCATCTTCCAAACAAATTCCAGTGGGCGCATAAAAACGGGCATTCGACCCTACACCCGTTGCATCACCCGATGTTTTGGGCTTTCCAGCGATTGTTGTCACTTTACCACCGGAGATTTTACGAATCACTTCATTCCCAAAGTCGCAGATATACATCTCACCTGCAGAATTGATCGCGATGTCTGTTGGAGAACTGAAGTAGGCGGCTGAGGTCAATCCATCCACGTGATCACCTGTAAACGAGTAATTTCCCGCCACGGTTGAGAAGACGGTACCATTCGATACATTCACAAACTGAGATCCTTTGCGGATGAGTGCGTTGTCTGTATCTACGATGTACACATCATTTGTATTTTTATTGACTTCTACGCCCTGTGGTGTATTGAATCTAGAGACAGTGGCGGTTCCGTTGTCCGTACCGATGGCCCCTGGCACAGTGGGATCGCCCAAAAATCCCCCGCGAATTCGGCTCAAACTGCCATCCAAAATCATGATGTTGTGTTGGTCTGTTACCCACATCCGGTTGTTGTTATCAACCGCGATACCCAAAGGATAACTAAACAATTCATCGAGCAGGTTATTATTCGATGTGGCATTGTAATCACCACTACCCAAATATTGCTTCCCTGCGTAGGTGGATACGTTTTGTGCCATCGCCATACCAACGAAACCAAGGGTTGCGGTAAGTGTCAGGAATGATTTATTCATGTTCAATCTGATTGAGTGCTTCATTAATACTGGTTTCAATTTGTGATTCAATTTGCTCATAGGACCTTCTTTGTAGCGGAGTTCCGGTCATGGCGCGGTATAATTCTTCATATCGCTCGGTGATGCTATTGACGAATTCATCGGACATAAAAGGGATAACCTCCCCCTCTTTTCCCTGAAAACCGTTTTCCATCAACCACTCCCGAACAAACTCCTTGCTCAATTGACGCTGAGGTTCGCCTTTTCGTTGCAAGTCGTCGTAGGTATCTGCATAAAAAAATCGACTGCTGTCGGGCGTGTGAATTTCATCGATCAACATAATTTGACCATTTCTTAGGCCAAACTCGTATTTCGTATCCACTAAGATCAAACCCTTTTCCGCTGCGATTTCTGTACCCCTTTGGAACAAAGCCAAAGAGATTTTGTATAGCTCGTCTAGTTGACTTTTAGACAAGATACCCTTCGACAAAATTTCTTCGTAGGTAGTGTCTTCATCATGTCCCTCAGTCGCTTTGGTAGCAGGCGTTACGATGGGTTGTGGGAATTTGTCGTTTTCCTTCATTCCCTCCGGTAAGACATTTCCGCACAGCATTCTCAATCCGGATTTATAGACCCTCCAAGCATGACCGGTGAGGTAATTTCTCACTACAAACTCTACGGGAATGGCATCACAACGATAGCCGATCGTCACATGAGGATCCGGCATTGATATCTTCCAGTTGGGTACGATGTCTTGTGTTTTATCCAAAAACAACCCCGCGATGGCGTT
>JBANFU010000051.1:0-4602 GCA_037975865.1 Bacteroidota bacterium | reverse complement strand
GTGTCCTCACGCTAGAGGTTTTGCGTTTGTGGCTTCTCAAATTAAACACAGCAGCATCCACTGCACAATTACTCATCTGGTTTCTTTTGGGATCCTTTGGTCTACTACGATTTGCCTTCGATAACGAAACATATATTGTGCCCCTATTTTTAGCTCTATGGGGAAGTTACCGTATTGAAAACAAAGAAGATAAAAACTCTATCGTGGGTTGGATTTCACTTGCTTTTGCGGTATTGTTTCATCAATCCTACATCTTTTGGTTTATCGCCTATGCCATATCGAATTTCAGGAAAGCCCAATGGATTTTCCCTGTTTTGTCGGGCGGAATTATCCTTCTCGCCTACCTCTTGGCCGCTTATTCGAGCAACGAGAGTATCGGCAACTACATCGTTCACGATGTCAATCAAGGACTTGTTGATACTCAAATAGGTCCAATGAACTTTTTATTTACTGCGGTCAACCTCGTTCGCACGATAATCCAAATTCATGGATCTATCCTGTTTATTATTTCAGATTGGCGTTTGTTGTCGATCATGGGGTTTTTGGGACTTTTCCTGTTGTTTATCTCTTTCTTGGCCTTCATTTGGACACAACGATCACATCGAAGAAACCAGACCACCAAAACCCACATTTTCAAGGGAACTTTATCTTGGGTTTTCTTTCTTCAATTGGGTTTCGCATTCTACAGTGTAGGAAATGCTGAATTCATGGTGATGTTGTTGCCTTTGGCAATCCTATTGATGGCGAAAGCGGGTTTATTTTCGTCCAACGAAAAAACCGTTAAGCCACTAATGGGTATAACCATCGGAACCTGGGTGTACAATTTAGTTTTTGCACTCATCCCACTTTTTCTCGGCTCCAATTCCGATGCAGAACGGTTGGCAGAAATTCTCAACCAAAATATACCGACAAACAATACGAAGAAGATCGTCTTGATATCCAATGAGGCCAAATCAATAGAAAATGCTTGGGAGTACATCGCCAGAACGAATGGTAAAGATGCAACTAATAACATCCTTTTTAATCTAGGTTCATCGGAAAAAGACATTCAAGAACTGAAATACTTATCGAAGGATCCGCATGTGGATCTGCTCATTCACAACACGTTTGTGTTAAGTTCAATGCATAGTCGAGCAACAGCCGGAAAAAATCCACTGCTGGAGCGTTGGATCAGCGAACAACAATGGGAGCCTTGGCAAACAACCCATATTGAATCCCCGCGGAGAGAAATTTCCCTGCTGCGTTTAAGAAAGTGATTGATTGAATTCGTAAGCTTCAATTTGTCGCAAAGTGCGATTCTCCAACTTACAAATACTACCACCAAATTTTTGAATCAATCGATAATCGTGTGTTGCCATTAAAATCGCGGTGCCCTCACGAGCGATGGACTTCAGCAAAGTCATAATTTCATCACTCACTTCAGGATCCAAATTCCCTGTAGGTTCGTCGGCCAATAACACTTTGGGCTCATTCAACAAAGCACGAGCAATAACGAGTCGCTGTTGCTCGCCTCCACTCAACTCTGCAGGTATTTTATAATCTTTGGTTTGCAGACCCACTTTTTCTAGGACGGCCTTACAACGTGCAAGCATTTCGTGTTTGTTGGTCCAACCCGTTGCGCGCAATACAAACAGTAAATTCTCCAAAACATTTCTGTCTGTGAGCAACTGAAAATCTTGGAATACAATTCCCAACTTCCGCCTGAGAAATGGTACATCTTTTTTATTCAGTCCCGTCAAGGAATACCCTGCGATGTTTGCTTCTCCATCAATCAATGGGAGTTCACCGTACAGTGTTTTCAATAACGACGACTTTCCTGAGCCAGTCCTCCCAATCAAATATACAAACTCACCCTCAGATACTTGAAGGCTTACATCCTGCAATATGGCAATGCTACCCTGGTGAATGGTGGCTTTGGATATACTTATTGGATTTTCCACAAGTCAAAAATAAAACACCCACGCCCCACAAATCCATTCAGTTTTACACAGTTTTCATTTGTGTATTTTATTGGACTTCTTTACCATTTGATGGGTTGTTCACCTTGCTGCAAAAGATATTCGTTCACCCGCGAAAAGGGTTTAGATCCAAAAAAACCGCGGTGGGCCGACAGTGGACTCGGGTGCACTCCCTCAATAATGTGATGTCGGTCCGCGCTGATGAGAGACTTATAAGCCCTAGCCGATTTGCCCCACAGTACAAAAACGACCCCTTTTCTGTGTTCATTGATGCTGCTAATTACCTGCATGATCAGGGGCTCCCAGCCTAAGTTTTGATGCGATAACGGTTCCCCCTCCCTTACCGATAACAGAGAATTAAGCAACAACACCCCTTGCCTTGCCCATACCGATAAATCTCCCTTGCTTTGAATGGCCAATGGCACGGATAATTGCACATCGGATTGTAATTCCTTCAACAAATTTCTCAATGAAGGCGGCCAATTCACACCTGTATTCACGCTGAAGGCCAATCCATTGGCTTGTCCCCGTTGATGGTATGGATCTTGACCCAAGATCACGCAACGAACTGATTGCAACGGCGTCAGTTCCAGCGCCCTAAATCGCAGCATTGAGGGAGGGTAAACGGAATAACCCTTTTCCTCATCTAATTCAATGCATTTTGAAATTTTCTGGTATTCCGAACCAGTAAAATAGGCGTCCAGTGTTTGATTCCAGGCAAGAGCCGCATCGGCCCAAAGGGGTTTCTCAGACGCTTCCATGCCAAACACGTTAATTCAACAGATCTTCCAACTCTTCCAGGTTGAGACTTGACAATATTGAATCTTCATCGGGTATCACACTTTCTGCCAAGGCTGCTTTCTTCGCTTGAAGGGCCAAAATCTTTTCCTCAATGGTGTCTTTGGTGATGAATTTATAAGAAAATACGGGCTTGTCTTGTCCGATGCGATGCGCCCGGTCTTCGGCTTGTTTCATGGTAAAGGGGTTCCACCATGGATCCGCTAGGAAGACGTAATCTGCGGCTGTCAAATTCAGCCCACTGTTTCCAGCACGCAAACTCAGTAGGAAAACACGCTTTTTATCGTCGTTTTGAAATAAATCAATCTGATGCTGTCTTTCCTTTTCATCCATTGAACCATCCAAGTAACAGTAATCCACACCTTGTTGCTCAAAGATATCCTCGAACACTTTCAGGTATCCCACAAACTGAGAAAAGAACAATACTTTGTGCCCATTGGCCACTGCGCGTAGCAACATGCGCATGATCTCGTCATCTTTCCCGCTACCACCTTCATAATTTACATCTTTCAGGGTTGGATTCAAGGCGATTTGACGTAAATGCATCAGTCCATTGAATATTTTCAGCCTTGATTTTGAAATGCCTAACTCGGTTACGTGGTTTAATATTTCATTTCGATATTGGTTTTTGACCGATTCGTATAGTTCGGCCTGCTCAACACTCATCTCGCAGAAATGTACCTTTTCAATTTTTGGCGGCAATTCTTTCATTACCTGTTTTTTCGTTCTGCGAAGTACAAATGGATCAATCAACTTACGCAATTCCTCTGTTTTCTGAGGATTTGCCCCCTTTTCGATGGGTTTGATAAATTGTTTCTCAAAGTAGGTGTAACTGCCGAGCAACCCGGGATTCAGGAAGTTCATTTGACTCCAAATATCGAGCAGCGTATTTTCAATCGGCGTACCTGTTAATGCGATTCTACTTTTCGACTGAAGCTTTAACAAGGCTCTAGAGGTTTGTGATGAAGGATTTTTAATGGCTTGACTTTCATCCAACACAATACAATTGAAACGATAATTGCGTAAAGTTTCAATGTCGTTGCGCATAGTACCGTACGACATCACAACCAAATCCAGCTGACTGAAAGAAGGGATTAACTTCTGTCGGCTCAACCCCGAATACAAGCAGGTCTTCAAATTGGGACAGAATTTCGCGGACTCTGACATCCAGTTATACAGCAAGGACTTCGGGGCAATGATCAAAATGGGACCATGATGCATTGCCTCAGGTGGTAAGGGTTTATTATCAGCGCTGTTTGTCAACGGTTTTTCTGATTCCGACACCATCATAGACGGGCCATTGGATACCAGACCCAGTTGCTGACTTAGTTCCCTTTCCTTTCGATACTCCAACGCGAGCGTCTGTAGGTGTGCCAATGTCTGAATGGTTTTTCCCAAACCCATGTCATCCGCCAATAATGCCCCAAATCGATTTTGTTGCATGAATCGAATCCAGCTGTAGCCCTCACGTTGGTAGTTGCGCAATTCGCCTTTAAAATCCTCTGGCATTTCCGCGGTTGGGATGGTACCGCGGTGTAGCGCTTCTGTCCAATCGGGCGTTGGCGGTGCTTCGTTCAAATACTCATCCAAATCTGCCAACAGGGACACATGGATATTTCTCACACGGTAGGCTTCATCGTGAACATCCGCTAAATTCACGATTTGCGCAAATTGATTAAACCATTCGGCAGGCAAAATCACCACTTTCCCATTGGGTAAAACATATTCCCGTCGCTTCTCAAGGATGTTCTTACGCAGTTTGATGAAGGGTATTTCAAACCCCTCCAGTTTTACGATCGCGTGAACGTCAAACCAATCGATGCCATTTTTAACGGTGACAATCAAC
>JBANFU010000275.1:0-5297 GCA_037975865.1 Bacteroidota bacterium | reverse complement strand
GCAAGGCTGAATTCGAGCGCAGTAATGTAACTACCGTATTCTTTGCTTTGAACTCTTCTCAGTTGACAACCGACGGAATGCAAGAGTTGTATCGTTGGAAAGTGGGTGCTGACCGCAGTGCTACCGCCTATGATTACACCATTGTAGTGTATGCTTCTGCTGATAAAACTGGTTCAGATGCTACCAACGCCAAATTGCGTGAGCGTAGAGCCAACACCGTGAAGAATTTCATGGTGAATTCTTTGGGTGTTAACGCGGCCAAAGTACAAATCGTAACTACACAACCTGCGTACACTGGTACCAACAACTTAGACCGTCGCGTCGTTGTAGGAGTAGTTGTTAAGTAATCCCTAGATTGTATCTTCGTGAGTGATGCTTGTTCACACTCACAAGAAGAAATCTATACTGTCCATCGCCAGGGTCGTGAAAACGACCCTGGCGATGGCATTTTTGACCTTAGTCCAACCCCAAATTCAGGCCCAAACCGAGGCCACGCCCGCTGATTATGTAAACCCCATGGTGGGCACGGGCGGTCATGGTCACTCCTTCCCTGGGGCCGTTTGGCCCTTCGGTATGGTGCAGTTATCGCCGGATACCCGCATCGACGATAGTTGGGATGGCTGCGGGGGCTATTACTACGAAGACAGTTTCATCTACGGATTTTCGCATACCCACCTCAGCGGTACCGGGGTGAGTGATTACGGTGATGTGTTGATGATGCCCACGGGCGGACCTTCTTCGCGACTGCCCAGTTTCAATCCGTATGCCTATCGTTCTCGCTACAGTCACAGCAGTGAGGTGGCCGAAGCCGGCTATTACTCGGTGTATTTGCCGGTGTATGAAATCAAGGTAGAACTCACTGCCACGGAACGAATGGGGGTGCATCGCTATACCTATTACAGTTCTATGAACCAAAGCCAATACACGGCCCGGGTATTGATTGATTTGAATCACCGCGATAAGCTGTTGTCGCACAGCCTAGAACAGTTAGACGAGCGGAGAATTGGTGGGTGGCGACAAAGTAAGGCTTGGGCCAACAATCAGTGGGTATATTTTACCATGGAATTCGACCATGAAATCTCAAGAATTATTAAGAGTCAAGACGGGAAGCAGGCCATCGTAGAGTTCGACTTTCAGCGCAGCAATGGGGAAAAATCAAACCCCGTGCAGCTGCAAACCTTGGTCGGCCTATCGTTCACGGATGCCAAGGGCGCCCGCGGAAACCTCATTTATGAGAAGGACATGGCCGTGATCCGTTCTGAGGCCAAAGGCCCAATTTCTTTTGAAACCTATCGTGCTCAGGCGAAGTCGGCCTGGAATCAGGAACTTTCAAAAATCAAGGTTACTAGCGATTACGAAGCACAGGCGTTTCGGGTGGGTGCGGAATCGGCCAAGCGTGATATCGAAAAGCGCAAATTTTACACCGCCCTATATCATTGTATGATCCATCCGAGTTTGGCCAGCGATGCGGATGGCCGTTACAGGGGTCGCGACCAGCAAATCCATCGGGCGGGATTGTACAAGGAAAATGCGCCGCCATACCACAAGGTGTATTCTGTGTTTTCGTTGTGGGATACCTACAGGGCGTTGCATCCGTTGTTGAGTATTGTGGATCCGGATAGAACGGTTGACTTTGTTCGCACTTTCTTGCTGCAATACAAGCAGGGTGGGAAGTTGCCGGTTTGGGAGTTGGGCAGTTGCGAAACTGAATGCATGATTGGGTATCACAGCGTGAGTGTGATTGCTGATGTGATGATGAAGGAAATTGGGGTAACGCGTGATGCGATGGGACAGCCGAAATATCCGTTTGACTATAAGTTGGCTTTAGAGGCGATGGTACATAGTGCGCGGTTGAAGGATTCGGCATTTTTGGATTTGTACGGACAGAAGTTGGGGTATATGGGCATTGAAAACACGGCGGAAAGTGTGTCCAAGTTGCTGGAATACGCCTACGATGATTGGTGTATTGCACGGGTGGCCCAAGCGCTTCCTTCTGCACCGCCATCGTTGGTTCAGGAATTTTACGCCCGCAGTGAGCGTTGGAAGAATTTGTACGATGAAAAGATCGGGTTTATGCGTCCGCGTGTCAATGGAGGATGGCTATCGCCCTTTGATCCGAAGGAGGTAAACAACCATTTCACTGAGGCCAATGCTTGGCAATATTCGATGTATGTGCCCCACGATATTTTGGGGATGATGGATAAACTGGGTGGTGTGAATGCCACGGAAAAACATTTGGATTCGCTGTTTGGTACAGATTCTCGCACGACAGGAAGGGATCAGGCCGATATTTCCGGGTTGATTGGGCAATACGCTCACGGTAACGAACCGAGTCATCACATGGCGTATTTGTATAACTACTGTGGCAAACCCGAAAAGGCGCAGGGGATCATCGACTATGTGTGTAAGCAATTTTACAAAGACAGTCCGGATGGATTGATAGGCAACGAAGACTGCGGACAGATGAGTGCTTGGTATGTGATGAGTTCGATGGGGTTGTATCCCGTTTGTCCGGGCAGCAACGTTTATGCCACGGGGATTCCCCAGTTTTATGAGGTTGAGATTGCGCGGGAGGGGAAATCGGGATTTTTAATCACGCGGGGTGAGATCAACAGGAAAGAGGAAAGAGCTGGGCCGAGGATGTATCCCGATGAAGTGAGGGAAGTTGGAAAAAAGATTGAAGTCGATCCGATTCGGGGCGAAGGTCATACTGGCAGGAATGGTGCGATTTCTGTGAAGCCGGTTGCATTAAAAAAGCCTTGGGCGGCGCATCAGATGGAGAGGGCGAAGGCATCGGAGTTGCCCGCTTTGCCCACGTTGAAGGATTTGAAGGGCACGCCCGCTGCGCGGGCGGCCGCTTTGAAGGAATTACAGGATCAACGCGAACTGGAATTGCGCAGCATGCGCAAGGTATACGCTGCGGCGGAGCTAACGGTTACACATCAGCAGTTGATGCAATCAGACGGGTTGGTGTTTAGCGAGGTGGATTCGGCAGATCGCGATAAGTTAATTTTGAAAACAGCCAAGCAAACCGTGCCAACGTCGTTTGTTTCAGTGCCTGTGATTGAAGGCGCGCGTACGTTCAAGGATAGTTTGGTGATTCGGGTGTCTGTTGCCAAGGGCACCAAAGGGATTTTGGAAATACGGGTTTCGAATCGTGAGCATGTGGCGTTGGACAAAAAGGGCAAACCCGTAAAGCAGGCCAAGGGTAAGGGTGTTGGAAAATCGGCCATCGTATCGGCCTTGGTGGTGAAGCCAGGCACAATGGAAACCATGACTGCGGAGGCTGACGGGGCCAAGCCTTATGAATTTGTGGTGGCCTATGACGCGGTTGTGAGTGCACGGTTGGTTAACACGGAAGTATATGGCGGTTTGCCGGGATCGAATCCGGCGGGTGGCAAGGGCGATGGGCTGGGTTCGGTTACTTTGGGACAGAGTGATTGGGCCACGGGGGAGTTTAACAAAAAGGAAAATGATTTTAAGGTTCAGTTGGGTGAGGGGGTAATTCCGCATCCACAGTATAGCGCCGGCGGAGCCGGCGCGCTGGTCGACGAGATACAAGGCTCAAAAGAATGGCGTGCAGGGGGATGGATGGGCTTTTACGATCAGGATTTCTCTGCGGTGATAGATTTGGGGTCGGTGCAGTCTGTGAGTGAGGTAAATGCACGGTTTTTACAAGATTCCCGGGCTTGGATTTTGATGCCACGAACCATGCAAGTGTGGTCTTCCACAGACGGAGTAAAGTTTACAGAATGGTTGCAAGCGGTGGCGTTCAAAGACAATTGGCAGAACAACGAAACGCTGATTGATCCGGTAGTCATACAACACACCGATGGCAAAGCCGGGGTAAAACCCATCAAAGCGCGGTATATCAAAATTGAGGCTGCGAAGTATGGAAAGTTGCCGGAAGGACATTTGGGCTACCCGTACAACGGCAGTGGATATATTTTCATGGATGAAATTGGGGTGCGATGAAAGGGGTTGAGGTTTGCGTATTCTCGGTGGATGACGCCTACGCGGCAGAGGCGGCGGGCTGCGCCCGCCTTGAACTTTGCCTGGATTATACCCTTGGGGGCATAACCCCATCAATGGATGATTTGCAAAAGATGAGTCCGAGTAACATCGTGGATGATGTTCGTCGCGGCCTCAGGGTGCCTTCCGTGGTCATGGTAAGGCCCCGGGGTGGAGATTTTGCCTATAACAAACGCGAGAAAAAATGGATGCTCACCACCATCAAACAGGTGGCCAAACTGGGGTTTCAGGGGGTGGTTTTGGGTGCCCTCTTGAAAAAGCAGGGGCGGTGGCTGCTCGACAAAGAATTTTGTATGCAGGCCTGTGAATTGGCGCATTCTTTGGGTTTGGAATCGGTGTTGCACCGGGCTTTCGATGAAATTGCCACCCCGTTAAATGCGGTGGTGGAAGCTGAGGAGTGTGGGTTTGATCGAATTCTTACAGGATGGGGTAGCGTGAATATGGAAACCTTGAAAATGCTAAAATGGCATGCCGATTCCATCGATATTTTGCCTGGAGGTGGTGTTCGGGGCAGCAATGTTCAGTTATACCGCGATTTGGGATTTTTGGAAGTGCACACGTCCGCCCGCGGAGCGGGCGGACAGCTCGACATCGACCAACTCAAACAAATGGTGGAGGTTATGAAAGGGGTGCCGCTGTGATGCGCCCTTCATTGAATACTTTCTTGTCCGTGTTTCACGGTGTTTGTTGCGCGCTGATGATCTTTGGCAGCGTAAAACTCAGCGCCCAGCCAACATTCCAATTTCCTCCACCCGATGTGTATCAGGCCACGGTAAATCAACCGCCAAAAAGCCATCGCATCGAACAATGGGAACTGTTGGAAGAGGATTTTACGATGGGGATTACGAAAAACGATGCCCAGGCCGATCACTTGCGCGAATACGATTCTGTTGTGGTGGGTCGCGGTTGGATTCCCGTAAACTATACCCCAGCCATCAACGATTTATATTGTCCGCACCCACCGCCCTCAGCCTGTAGCGAAAATTGCGGTATATATCCAGCGGCCTGCCATCATAAGCGTCTTACTGCCTGCAACGAACGATGCAAAAGCGTGGAGTGGAGAACATGGACCTATCGTGCGGCCTTGTTTGAAAGTGCGGAGATGGCGCAAAAAGAGGAGCACCATTTTCTAGAGATCAAGCAGTGGGAAGGCGCCTACATTGAGGTGTATATCAATGGTAAGTTGGTGAAGGAGGTGAATCCACTGGTGAGCAGTTTTGCGGAAGTTACCATCGATTTAGACGGCCTCATCAAGAAGGATGGCA
>JBANFU010000250.1:0-4796 GCA_037975865.1 Bacteroidota bacterium | reverse complement strand
TATTAAATTACTTGATACAACTATTTTCTATCGTTGTCATGGTATTTTACCTCATACAACTAATACGCAGAAAGCTTACGACTTCTCCCGACAATATCACGTTGTTTTTAGCAATTCCGCTGTTCTTGGGCATTGCCTCACATTTTTACCTCTCCTATAATTTACCCGCGCTCATGAAGGCACGTATATCCCAATCCTGGAAATGGGAAAATCGGGGTTTACACCACACTTTGCTCATCGATACCGATAACAATAAATATATTTTATATCGTCGGACGGCCACTGAAACCCAACTTGGCGAGATCAACAATCGTGTTCAATTTATGGATACCCTGTCTGGCGCCTCATCAGATTTTACGGTGGCAACGGAAACTGAGACCACACTCATGCAGCGATTTTGTCTTTATTTATATGAATTTCCTGCCGATGGCCGTTTCATCACAACGGTTACGATTCAAGGTCCCTTTAAACCCGTTATACAACTTGGACAAAATGAATCCATCACCTTACATTGATTTACATCAATTGCGATAAATTCGCATCATGTTACACCCTTGGGTAGAAGCGGTACAATCCCTGTTTACTGCGGCCGACAATCCGCGCGTTGCAGGTCCGATGGCCGCCTACATGAAACACCATTTCCCGTTTCACGGCATCACCTCTCAGCACCGCACTGAACTTTTGTTACCCCTGCTACAAAAAGACACCTTGCCCTTACAGGGCGATGTACCTAGCATCTGTCAGCAGCTCTGGCTATTACCTCAAAGAGAATATGCGTATGCGGCGATGGCCCTGATGGCGAAATTTGTGAAGCGATTCACACCCGAAGATTACCCGTGGATTCTGAACCTCATCACCCAGCGCAGTTGGTGGGATTCCGTGGATCACCTCGCTGGCAATGTCCTCAGCACCGTGGTAAATCGCCATCCCGAGAGTTTATGGCCCCATTTTGAACCGTTGATTCTTTCCGATGATTTTTGGCTCAACCGTACAGCCATCATCGTTCAACTGCGTTCCCGCGAAAATACCGATACAGATTTTCTCACTGCGGCCATCCTTCCACACATGGAAAACAAAGAATTCTTCCTGCGCAAAGCCATTGGTTGGTCGCTCAGACAATACGCCCGCCACAATCCGCAATGGGTGATTGATTTCGTACATCGTCATGAATCGTCCCTGTCTGGCCTATCGAAAAGAGAAGCCCTAAAGCGGTTGTAAATCATCGATTGAAAAACGACCGTCGCACGTTAATTTTGTTGTATGGATTTGCAAGAACAACCCAATCACGCCCAACTGCTTCACAACAAAGCCAAAGCAGCCTTGGCCCTGGGTGAAATTTACGAAGCGAATATCCATATACGAAAAGCGCTTTCGCTGGATGCCAACGACGCCAACATTGCTCTAGCCAAAGAAATCAAATTTGAAATGGGCAAAAAAGCCCTGACCAAAGCCCAACAGCATTTCGAAAAACAACGCTTGGATGACGCCCGTGAGGAAGCGCAAAAGGCGTTGCAAGCCATGGAAGTGAGCGCAGAGGCAGAAGCCATTTTGGAGGCGATTGACTTAAAATTGCGCAAAAAACAACGGGGAGGCAAACGACTGCTGTGGTTGATTTCCCTCGCTTTGCTCGGGAGTATCGCCGCCGCTTGGATGTATTACAACCAATTTTCCGCCGAACAATCGGCCTGGTCTCAGGCTCAATCCACTGGCAGTTTCAGTGCCTATCAATCCTTCCTGCAGAAATACCCCCAAGGCAAATTTGCCACCGACGCCAGGGAGGCCCTGAAAGCCCTGAACGACAAAGACGAATCCTTGTGGCAATCGGCCATCCATCCCCCTGAAAAAGCCAACCTAGAACGCTACCTATTGGCCATGGAAGCCGCCGGCGGAATCCATACAGACGACGCCAAGTGGCTGATAGACTCCCTCGACTTCGACTTCGCCGTCAAAGAACAAAATCCCATCGCCTTGGAGAATTATGTGAAAAACCACCCCAATGGCACCTACATCGCTTCGGCCCGAAAGCTCATGGCCACCCTGGTTACCAGCGATGACCTCCAAGAAATCATGAACCGTTTTGCCCAATTTTATCAATTTTATGCCGAGGGCGAACATGAGAAAATGTTGGACTATTTCAATGAAATCACCCCACGATTCATGGACAAGAAACTGGTAAATCAGGAAACCTTGCTCAACAGTTTTCGTGAAAGTCAACAAGACGTAGAATCGGAGGAAATCACCATCGATACCACCACCTTCGCCGTAACCAAAGACACATCCGGTGTTTTTACGTGCAAATTCACATTAAACTCGCAGCGAAAAGTGAAAAAGACCGTGGAAGTACCTGTAAAACGCGGACGGAAAACCGTCAAAAAAATGGAAACACAATGGATTCAGTATTACGCGACTCAATCCGTTGAGGCCAAATTGGATGCGGACCTCAAAATCACAGATTATCGGGTTCGATTGCTGGGCTCCCGAAAAGAAATTTTGGATTAGGGCTTACCCAGGAGCGTAACCACGCCATTCATGGTTTTTGCGGGCGCTGACCCCAAGGCGTATTTGAGCATGTACATATATGTCCCCGAGGGAAGAATCGGTCCTTTGTTATCCACCCTACCGTTCCAGGAAACAGCAGGATCTTTGCTCTGAAACACTTTTTCACCCCACCGATTATAAATCCGTAAATCGAACTGGGTACAGCCTTGACAAGGCACCAAAAACACATCGTTATAGCCATCCCCGGGATCACTGGGCGTAAACACATTGGCAATTTCTATGAGCGAATCTGGTTTCAATACCACAGGAGGCACCACAAACGATTTACACACAGTATCGGCGCATCCTGCAGCGTCTTTCACTTCCAAGCACACCCAATGGGTTCCGGGTGCGTAGAATCGGCAAACAGGGTTGCTATTGGTCTGCGAATCGGGCAACAAGGCACCCCGTGGATTGGTATTGGTAATATCTGAGGATTGCTGAAAGCCCCAACGCCAACTGTCGCCGGATCCCACACCGTTGCGTTTGAAGCAAATTAGGGGCGAGGCACTGGCATCCACAGTAAAATCTGCCAATGGCGGGGTTGATATCAACACAATCAATGAGTCTTTTTGGGCTTTCGCGCAACTCCCCCAGGCATTGAGGTATACTTTTACACTCCCCGAAGCCCCTGGTTTAAGTCGGATTTGGGTATTCAACGCTTTTGCATCGGCGATGCTGGCCTTGGAGGTATCCGCGAGGGTCCATCGATAACAGAGACTGCCACTCACGGTGCCGTAGACTGGAAAGCTACCGCCGCCACAGAGTTTTGTCACGGGTGTGGTGGCTTTGACCACAATTTTGGGCACGGGAATCCGACATCCGTAGTTGGTATACGTCGCGGTACCATTGTACGTAAAATCAACCACAGCACCATCTTCCGCTCCCACCATCAAATTCTGCTTTTTTAATTTGGTACGATCGTATTCTACTGTGTCGCCGCAACTGCCATAGGTTAGGATCAACTCCCGAAGTCCGGCCGCCGTGCTGTGATTCACAAAATGTCCGGCTGTATTGCCTTGCTTTTGTAACAACACGTACAGCGTGTCTTGCAAATCGCTGAAATCATGGGCACTTGGATTGAAAGCCTCCGAGGTGATGATGAGGACTTTGGATCGTGCGGGCAATTTCCCATTACCATTGACGGCGATGAGTAAGCCGCAGTTTCCGGCACTGGCAATGGTTTGATTGAGTTGTTTAATTTTATTGGTTGTAGTTACGGTGTATGTGGCAAAACCCAAAAATGGATTTTGGGCATTGGCTCCCCAATTTACCCTACCCGTAACATATTTGGGCACACCGATATTCGCCACAGCAATATCGGTGGGACCTACGTCCAAACGAACCATTTCATTTTGTCCCTCGTTATTGCCATCGCAGGCATCCACGAGAATGCTCACAATTTCAAAACACTTTTTTGCTTGGGAGGCGGCACCTGTTGTTCCGGTACAGGGTTGTCCGTTTAGGGTTTTAGCACACAGCAGGATCATCGTCAACAAACACATGGGCCAAGATTTTTGGGATGTTTGGTTTGAACGAGCGTGTCCTTTAAGGTGCATGATTATCAATGAATGCAAAGGTAGGAAAAAAAGTCAGGGGGCGCCGAAGGCGCCCCCTGAACTACAATCGATAACTTTAAAATAATCGATGGTTTCTGGTCTATCGCGTAAACCGGTATACTCCGTTTTACTTGGTAATCGTAATTTTTTGTGATGCCACGTGATTGCCACCCATCACCTGAACCAAGTACACACCTTCGCTCAAATCGCTGGCATCTACTTGAATCAATCCTGTGTTGGCAGATTTCATGGTCTTCACAACTGCACCCGTCATGCTGGTCAATACGATGTTCACATCGCTACCAAACGTTTCAGTCAACGCTACGTTAAACTGTCCAACCGCAGGGTTAGGATATACCGCTACCCCTACTGTCTCCAAGCTCTTCGCTGCCGCACGGTTCATCAACACCTGCTTGGTGATGCTGCACTCACAACCTGTAGTCTTGGTTACAGCATACATGGTTACTGTGTATGATCCATCTTTGGCAAAATTGTGCTGTACTGTGGGTGTAGTCTGCTTACCCCCATTTTGGATTACCCAAGTGTAGCTTACATTTCCCTGTGCACCTGCAACACCTGAAGCATTCACTGGCTCGAACTTCATGCCATAGTACCCAAACGCGTAGTCAGGTGTGGCTTGGAAGTCGCAAGTCTTAGGTCCTTCGTTGATGGTGATTTGCTTGGTGAATGAATCCATAC
>JBANFU010000204.1:0-4046 GCA_037975865.1 Bacteroidota bacterium | reverse complement strand
CCGGGGTTAAGAAAAAGGAGGTTATTGAACTTGGGATCCCGCTGTACTTGCAGCATGTGCGAATGTCCACAGACGTAAATATCGGGTTGTGTTTTTTGCAGAATGTCTTTCACTTGGGTGGGATATCGACCGGGTTTACCTCCGATGTGGGTCATGAAGATGCGAAACCCTTCACGATCAAACAATTGCAGCTCAGGGTATTCTACTTTCACATCCATCCCGTCGATGTTTCCATGAACTCCGATGATGGGCTTACCGAGGCCAGTGATGGCGTCATGCATTTTGGTGTTGAGCCAATCCCCCGCATGCCATATTTCATCGGCCCATGCTGCATGGTGTAGAATGCCATCATCCACCCACCCATGATTGTCAGAAACCACCAAAATCTTCATCGCCGATCAATAAAACCAATGCAGCATGGCCGCCGCCACGCAATTAAACACAAACAATCCTACAGAATATTGAAACGTCTTTAGGATCCATGTTAGTACGCTTAAGGACAACGAAATCAAGGCAAACACAACCGTGGTCAACAACCATCGATTGAGTTCGGGATTCAGGTGCTTGATCGTTGTTCTCACCTCAGAAAACGACATATCCAACCATCTGGGCCAAGTAAACACGGTATAGCCCACAATTTTATTTCGCCATGGACTAAAAAACAAACGGATAGAATCCCCATCCTCTAGGTCGTAATACGATTTTTCATCGATCGCCACTCTCAATGTGGGGATGGGTTGAGTTGAAGCTACTTGCACTTTTTCGTTTTGCTGCGCGACGGCTTGCATGCTATCCCACAGGGTTTCTGCTTCACCCCGACGAACGTAGATGGACTCAAAGGTCAACAGGGTATCAATTTCATTACCACCCCGCAACCGATAGGGAATACGACTTCGAAATGGAATGCAATAGAAGAAATTCTCTCGAACGTGCGACGCTCCATATTTACTTGTAGAGCGGTATCCAGATTTACTTTCATGGGCCAAGACGAACTGTATTTCTTCTTTGGGTTTTTGGAACAAATCCAACAAAGCATACAGCGCCATCGCAGCGAATAGAAGGCTCATGAGTTTGGCGAACAGTCGGATTTTGTATTCCACTAGGCCAAAGGTAAGAAAATTGTGTTGTCGGCGTTACGGATTTCGTTTCGCAAATGGGATTGTCACAACGACAACCAAGCGTCTGTTTCTCGGAATTTTCCGCAGGGATTTAGATTTCGCGATTCACGTCCCACTGCTCCAGGTAATCGGCCACGCGACGTACGAACATACCACCCAAAGCACCATCCACCACGCGGTGATCGTAACTGTGAGAGAGGTACATCATATGTCGGATCGCAATCACATCCCCATACTCGGTTTCCAACACCGCAGGCTTTTTGCGGATGGCACCCACGGCCATGATGGCCACTTGAGGCTGATTGATTACCGGGGTTCCAAGCACGTTGCCGAAGCTACCCACGTTGGTCAGGGTATAGGTTCCACCCTGAATTTCATCGGGGGTGAGTTTACCAATGCGGGCGCGGTTGGCGAGTTCATTCACGGCACGGGTAAGTCCCAACAGGTTCATGGTATCCGCATTTTTGATGACGGGTACGATGAGATTGCCATTTTGCTGTGCCACGGCCATGCCCACGTTGATATTTTTACGTTTGATGATGCTGCTACCATCTACGCTCACGTTGATCATGGGGAAGTCTTTGATGGCTTTTGCCACGGCTTCAATGAAAATGGGCGTAAATGTGATGTTTTCTCCTTCGCGCTTTTTGAATGAATCTTTGACGCGGTTTCTCCAATTTACCAGGTTGGTTACATCGGCTTCCACGAAGCTGGTTACGTGGGGCGATGTGTGTTTGCTCATCACCATGTGATCGGCGATGAGTTTCCGCACGCGATCCATCTCGATGACTTCGTCGCCCGGATTCAATGAAACACTCGTTTTCACCTCCACTTTTGCGGGGGTATTTTGCGAAACTACTGGAGCTGATGCCGCAAGCGCAGCGGGTGCAGCAGGTGCCGCAGCCACAGCCGCAGGCTGTGCTGCAGTGCCACGATTGGCCACATAGGCCAAAATATCTGATTTGGTTACTCTACCCTCTTTTCCTGTACCGGGAACTGTTTCCAATTCCACCATACTTACCCCTTCTGTACGCGCGATGTTCAATACCAGCGGGGAATAAAAACGAGAGCCGTCGGCATTGCTCAACGGTTCTGCCACGGGTTGAGCGGCTTGTATTTGATTCTCAATGGCGGCAACGGCTGTTTCTACGGCTACGGGGGTTTCTACTACCGGAGCAGCTACTGGCGTTGCAGTGGGGGCCGGAGCGACAGCGGAGGCCCCTCCTTCGGTGTTGATCATGGCAACAGGCTCTCCCACCTTTACCACATCACCATCCTTGTACAATTGCTTTACCAAAATACCCGCCTCAGTGCTAGGAATTTCACTATCTACTTTGTCCGTAGCGATTTCCACGATGGGCTCGTCCTTTTCAACACGCTCGCCTTCGTTCTTCAACCAACGGATAATGGTAGCTTCCGCGATACTCTCGCCCATTTTGGGCATTACAATGGGTTTTTCTGCCATAAGAATTCACTGCAAAATTCGGCTTTTTTCCATTCACCGCCAAACAACCGCCCCGAAACTCTCAAATTCCCGACATTGACCCGCGCTCAACAGACCCTCTTTCAGACGGAACCCATGCGTTTAACGCCCCTCCAACTCGTCCGACATCCCCGCCAACTTCATCATTTGCAACACTTCCTGCTGCTTCTCTAAATCTTGCACCTCCCCATAAGAAAAATGCAAATTCCTCAACATCCGCTTTACGATTTCCTTCACTCCACAAGGTTGATAAAACTGCTTTTGTGGCGTCACATTCACCACTTTCAAAAAAGCATCCACATTTTCCTTCGTGAAAATTTGTCCTTTGCTGTACGGATTGATGTAAAACAAGACCTTGTCAACGTCCTCCGTGCCCACCATCTTCATATTTTTCACCCCCTCAAACCCCTCTTTCAACTGACAAAATCCCACTACAAAATGCTGGGGTAAATTCACCCCAAACACCGGCAAACCCAAACTTTGCGCAACCACCAAGTATACCACAGACAAACTGATGGGATTGCCCGTCTTTCGCTCCAACACGCGATTGATGAATGAATTATCTGTATAATGGTACTGACTGTTGTCTCCATGAAATCCCTGCTGCTCGAAAAACACATGATTCAAAATCTGCACTTTATCAATGTTGTTCTCCACCCCACCCATCATCAACCAAGCATCCAATTTGATGTCGCTGAGCGTCCTGCGAATCGTCTCCACTTTGAGGCCAGGATACTGCACTTGTGACACCAAAACCCATCCCTCAACCAAATCGGGCTGTTCTTGTTGAAACCAATTGGCAAACCGTCTGTGAAGCCCCTGCTTCTGTATGCGCTTGATTAACAACTCGATGTGACGCGATACGGATGGAAACTCGTTGGCCAACCATATGGCTTCCAAATCCTCCACAATGTCTTCCCCCTCCTCCATGAATCGGGTTTCCAATGCCTGACAAACCGCTTCATCGGGATCATCAAGCAATCGAATCATCGCCTTGAGGGTCGAAACATCCATACTACACCTCCGTATTGAATCGAACGAACTGCGTGCGTTATTTTTTCTTTTTAAATCCAGCCGCCTTGGGCTTCTTCACGAAATTCTTGCACAATTCGGCTACTTCCGCAAAAGTCAAACTATCCCATTGCTTCTCTTTTGGAATGGGTACATTGTCCTTGCCATTTTTGATGTAAGGACCGTACCGACCATTCAAAATTTGAATGTTGGCATCTTCCGTGAACGACTTCAATACCGCAGCCATCACCCCAGCCGCTTTGGCTTCCACCAATGCTATCGCTTGATCCAGGGTAACCGTCTCCGGTGCCTGTCCCTTTGGAATACTGACAAACTGCCCCTGGTATTTGATGTAGGGACCAAAGCGTCCTTTGCTAATTTCCAGTGATACGCCATTGTGGGTTCCAACGACAATGGGATATTGAACCCCTTGG
>JBANFU010000177.1:0-6872 GCA_037975865.1 Bacteroidota bacterium | reverse complement strand
GACCGATTGCGCTATGCTCTCGGATAGATAAGAATTGGCGAATCCGAGTGTGGCTTGCAGCAGCAACCAGCCCAGCAGAATCAGGGCCCATTTTTCCAGCAAGTGAAACTGTTTTGGAATGATTACGGAATCAATTACGATTTTATAGAGGTAGGGCTGAAAAGCGGTAATGACACTTTGAACGATGGTCAACAGGATGGCCACAATCATCCAATGTTGTTGGAATTTCGCCAGGGACAAAATTCGTTTGAAGAGGGTCCATTGTGAGGCGGTTTTTTCTGCGGATTGTGACTTCATGAATGCGTTGCAAAAATACGTTGATTGAATCAAGGTTTGGATATTTGAATCTGAGATTTGACGCGATTTTTCATGTTTTGGGAAGGGATGGTTTTGGGGGGAGGTGGTGCCCCAAGAATTGTGTAAAACTTTTGTTCGTTAATGATTTGTAAACCCTTGGTTGTGGTTCGTAATATTGCAGTATGGCTAAGCACATTGCGGTTGCAGGAAACATCGGCGCAGGGAAAACTACCCTCACGAATTTGCTGTCGAAACACTACGGTTGGGAGATGCAATTGGAGGATATGGATGACAATCCATACATCTCTGATTTCTATGAGGATATGCAGCGTTGGAGTTTCAATTTGCAGGTGTATTTCTTGACAACGCGGTGGCGTCACGTTCAGAATATCCGCAGCGGAAAGCAAACGGTGATTCAGGACAGAACCATTTACGAGGATGCGCACATTTTTGCCCCCAATTTGCATGCCATGGGGTTGATGAGCACCCGTGATTTTGAGAATTACAAGCAGTTGTTTGATGCCATCAGCAATCAGGTGGATCCGCCGGATTTGTTGATTTATTTGCGTGCTGGGATTCCGAAGTTGGTACATCAGATTCAAATGCGGGGCCGTGATTACGAGGATGCCATTCGCTTGGATTATTTGAAACGTTTGAATGAGCGTTACGAGGCTTGGATTAGCAACTACAAGGGCAAGTTGCTCATTTTTAATGTAGATGAGATGGACTTTCAAGAACGCCCAGAAGACGCTGCAGAAATCATTCAAAAAGTAGAAAGCACGTTGAACGGTTTGTTCTAATGCACTTTCAACAGCCAAATATGCTTTGGGGATTGCTGTTACTGGCAATACCGCTGTTGATTCACCTATTTCAATTTCATCGAACCAAAACCATTTATTTCCCCGGTGTATTCCGACTAACACAACGGTTGCAGCAGGCGCGACAGCGTAAAAAGTTGGAGCATTGGCTGGTTCTTGCGTCTCGAATGCTGGGAATCGCATGCTTGGTATTGGCCTTTGCACTGCCGAGTTGTGAAAGTCAAACCCAATCAGGCAAGGGTTATTCTCACGTGTTGTTGATGATTGATAACGGCTTTTCCATGTCCGTAGAATCCGATGAGGGTCAGATCATGGAGCAAGTGAAATCACAAGCACGCGCAATCCTCAGTGATTTACCGGCCGAGGCCCAAGTGAAGCTCATTTCTCAGAGCTTGCAAACAGAACTATGGATGTCGCCCAGCCAAATTACCTCTATTTTGGATACCCTTGGCGTAGGTCCACAGCGATATTCTTTGAAGGAATGGGTAGAAAAAGCAATGCTTGCTCAGCAGGATCCCGGCGTTCGAAATTTGGCGGCGGTGGTCTTTTCCGATGCCCAGGCTTCTTTTTTAGCGGGGTTGCCAGCGCTGACCCAACAAAATAATATCGATTGGCGGTTTTTGTCCTACGCGATAACCCCCGATCAGGTGAAAGGAGGGAACTTGAGTCTGGATACGGCATGGTATGTGTCGCAGTTCGATGCCAATAGTGAAGCCTCAGGGTTGTTGATCAAAGCCAAAGTTACACACCGCGGGGGCTCATTGAGAGAGGCCCGACTGTCGATGTTGGCCAATGGAAAAACCTTATTTGCCCAGTCCAAGGAGATTGCGCCGGGACAAACAGTAGAATTTGAAGGCGTCATTACTGCTGAAAATGCCAGTCAACCACTGATTTTACAGTTGACGAAAGACGGATTTAGCTACGATGATCAATTGTACTTGCATCCGGTAAAAACTTGGCAAACCCAGGTGGGTGTAGTGGGTGCAGATCGTGCGATGGATGCGTTGTTTGCTGCGCAACCGCTGCTGAAAAAACGCTCATTGAATCCGAGGGACTTTGAAACGGTGAAACCTGAAATTTTGGGATTGGATGCGGTGGTGGTTTTGGGCGATGCAAAATGGACAGAAAAGGCAAGGGTGGGGTTGAGAAGTTTGGTTGAACGGGGTACAACGCTGCTGCAGTTTCCGTCGACCATGGCGGTGGCCCCCGCGGAGATATTGGAAGGTGTGGCATTGCGAGGCTCTTGGAAAAAGGTGCCGCAACGCATGGCGCTGGCGGGATTGAATCATCCCGTTTTTCAAGGGGCTTTTTCGGAAAATCTATCCGATAAAGTTCAATTGCCCGAATTTCAAACGGGATTTCAGACAGTGGAAATGATGGATTGGGAAACGGTGATACAATTGGAAGGGGGACAGCCGTTGTTGATTTCCCGAAGAATTGAAACCGGGATGCAGTGGATGTGGTTGTCTGATTTGAAAGAAGGGAGCCAAGCCTTTCTAAACTCAAGTTGGTATTTGCCGTTGATTACCCAAGTTTTGGCTAGCAATTCCATTCAAGAAAAACCATTGTATGGTGTACTCTTTTCCAAGCAATTGTTGTCGCTTCCCGCGCCCATCGCGGTGGATGAACGGGCTGCTCAATTGCTGGGCGATCGCGGAGCGTCTGTGGTGGAGTTGCAGGTGAATTCAGAGCGACATACTTCCCTGTATGTAGGGGCAGAACCGAGTTATGCCGGCATTTTTCAACTCAAATCGCCCATCGAAAAATCGGCCACTACCTTGGCTTTCAACTGGCCGAGGAATGAATCGGTTTTGATGTCCGATCCGGACCTCGACGATAAACTGTCGCATACAAACCTTTCCTGGAAACCGAGTGTTGTGGATGGGAAGTCGTCAATTTTGCAGAATGAGCCATTAAAGGTGCTTTGGCGCTTGTTTATGTGGGGGGCTGCCATTTTCTTCGCGGTAGAGGCGATGTTGTTGCTGTGGCAATCAAGAAACAAAAGACTGGAAAATCAATAAAATGAATCATACCACCCTGCTCCAAAACGTGAGACTATTCGATCCTCAAAGTGATTTACACAATCAACGGGTAGAGATTTTAATCAAAGATGGCATTATTGAAGCCATGGGCGATGGTTTGGGAATGGCGGCATCGGAGTTGATCGATGGTGGTGGGGCTTATGTCTCCGTAGGTTGGCTTGATGCTTTTGGATACTGTCCAGATCCCGGTGAACCTTGGAAAGAATCTTTGATCAGTTACAGCGACGTGGCTCAGCAAGGTGGGTTTACCCATGTGGCTGCTTTGTGTGGTTCGGCACCCAAATCGGACAATGAATCGGTGATCGCACAGGTGAAACAGGTGGGCACATTACAGCGTGCGGCTCTCATTCCTTGGGGGTTGGCGAGTGTGCAAGGGGAAGGCAAGGAAATGGCGGAAGTGTTTGAAATGCACGAAGCGGGGGCGGTTGCGTTTACCGATGGGATGCACTCGAGCCCTTCCTTGGGTCTTCGCACCAAATTGATGCAATATTGTGGATCCTTGGGTTTGAAATATGCCCATTTTCCATTTCAGAAAACGTTGGCTCCCGATGGCAAGATGCACGAGGGTTTGGTGAATGCTTCGTTGGGATTCAAAGGGATTCCCTCTGTGAGCGAGGTGGTTGAATTGATGTCGGACATCGCCTTGGCCAAACATTTGAATGTGTCATTGACGGTGTTGGGCGTGAGTTCTGCGGAATCCGTGGATGTGATAAGACAGGCGAAATCTGAAGGCGTATCGGTAGTGGCGGCAGTACCTGTGATGAATTTGTTATTTACCGATGAGTCGTTGAGTGGCTTTGATGAGAACCTCAAAGTGTTGCCTCCGGTGAGAAGTGAAGCGGATCGTAAAGCGTTGTTGTTGGGATTGTTGGATGGTACATTAACGGCCGTGATCAGCAATCACCATCCTGAGGATATTGAATCGAAAAAAGTGGAGTTTGACTATGCAGCTTGGGGTGCGGCCACATTGGGAATTACCTTTCCGATGATGTGCAAGGCCTTCGAGAACGAGAGACCTGAAAATTGGGTGCCTTTGTTATATCGGGGTAGTCGCGCGTTTTTGGGTATGGCCGTTGACGGGTTGCGCGTAGGTTCACCCGCAGATCTTACCTTGTTTGAGTTGGGCAATGACTGCGATGTGAACGGACAACGTTGGGCCACGAAGGCATACAATGTGCCGAAGATAGGCGGGTTGTTGAAGGGGAAAGTTTGTGGTACCATCCGCAAGGGTTGTTATATGAAAAATCATGATTGATCGCATCAAATTATTGGCCAATCGCGCGTCGGTGTTCCACGGCGTGTTGGCAGGAATATTCATTTTCATGGCCAAAATTGTGGTTTATGTAAGTCAGCATTGGGAATTTCGATTTTTGGTGCCGTTTACGGTATTGTCGTTCCTGATCATTTTGGCCGCCATGATTATGGGTGGCTTGGGTGATCGCCGGCAGTTAGAGGGCAATCACTACACCTACAAACGGGCTTTGTTGAGTTGCTTGCGGACGGTAATTTTTGCTGTGAGTTTGGGTAGTTTGGCCGACAGTGTGCTGTACGGTCTGGTTGATGTTACACTGGTAGATCAGACCAAGTCGATCTTGATAGAACAGTTGCAAAACGGTCTGGGACAGACCAAATGGATGTCGAATGAAGACATGGAGCGCTTGGTAAAAGAAATTCGGGCTACTGAATTGGGCACGGTTTGGGCCTATTTCAAAGGACTGCCGGGCTTGGTGATTGGCAATATGATTTTCGGTTTAATTGTTGCGCGCTTTTTGCGGGTCAAACAAACCCAAGATTGGTTGAATGATTCCGAGGTGGCCTAAGCGATAATTACAAAATAACGATGATCAAAGCCATTACATCTGCGCAGAATCCTTGGTTAAAAGATGTGGTGCTGTTACAAGAAAAGGCAAAACATCGCAAACAAGCGGGAAAGTTTACGGTGGAGGGCTTGAATGAAATTCGTTTGGCCATTAAAGCAGGATTGACACTCAAAGAGCTAGCCATTAATCCGAAGCGAATGGACTGGGATGGGTTCTTAACCGCTCTTGAGTTGCAATCTTTCCCGTTGAATACCCATCAATTGGAATTAAACGACATCGCTTGGGCTAAAGTGGTGATGAAAGAGTCTGGGCAAAATGCCTTGGCTGTATTTGATTTACCCAAGGCGCTGCCTGAATGGAATCCCCAGCCTGGAGAGTTTTATTTGATGGTTGAATCGGTGGAAAAGCCGGGGAATTTGGGGGCCTTGTTGCGTTCGGCGGATGCCGCAGGGGCCAGTGGGGTTGTACTTTGCGATGAGCGCATCGATGGATTTCATCCCCAGGTAATTCGCAACAGCGTGGGTACCACCTTTACGGTTCCGTTGTTTGTGATGACCTCTGCCAAGGCATGGTCGATAATACAAGCCAATCGGGTGGATTTGTTTACCACCTTCATGGAGACCTCGGTGAGTGTTTGGGAGGCGGATTTGACCGGTTGCGTGGCGATGTTGGTGGGAACTGAGCACCAAGGGGTTTCTGATTTTTGGCGCGATAAAGGATCGAACATCAATATCCCGATGTTTGGTTCGGTGGATAGTTTGAATGTGTCTGTAGCTGCGTCTTTGTTGCTATATGAGGCGAAGCGACAGCGAGAATTGCAAAAGCCATGAGCCATAAAATAACCAACATAGGGGTTTTAGGCGCCGGCAGAAGTGCGGGTTATTTGATTGAGTACTTGGGACGGTATTGTGGGCAAACCGGACGGAAACTGCGCGTATACGATGTGCAATTTGCCCGTTTGAAGTCCTCTTTTCAGGTTGCGGATTCGGTTGAATTGTTAATGGCGCAGTTAGACGACCCCGAGACCTTGGAGGCCATAGTGGCTGACTTAGACTTGGTGGTAAGTTTGCTCCCGCCCAGCATGCACCCGGGTGTGGCTGAAGTATGCTTGCGTCATCATTGCCACCTGTTTACTGCTTCCTACACATCTCCCCAAATGCAAGTTCTGGGCAAGGAGGCGAAGAAAAGGGGTTTGTTGTTCATGAACGAATTGGGCTTGGATCCAGGCATCGATCATTTGAGTGCAAGTCGGTTGTTTGATCTGGCCAAGGCACGAGCACTGAAGATCGAATCGTTTGAAAGTCATTGCGGTGGTTTGGTGGCCCTGGACGATTGTACAGACAATCCGTGGCAATATAAATTCACTTGGAATCCCACCAATGTGGTGCTCGCAGGTCAGGGCGGTGAGAGCGTTTGGAAAGAAAATGGCCAGGAACAACGGGTGGATGGGACATTGGTATTTGCCGAGGCGCGAACCATGGACGTACCGGGTCTGGGTTCGTTTGACGTATACCCCAATAGAAACAGTCTAACCTATGAAGCACTTTATGGGTTGGAGGATTCCATAACACTTCTGCGTGGGACTTTGCGTAGGAATGGGTTCTGTCGTGCATGGGATTTGCTGGTGCGTTGTGGATTTACAGAGTCGGTACGTGTGGGTGGTTGGCCTACGTTAGGTGTGTGGTTTGAAGCGCTAACGGGGTTTGAAAATAGCAAGGCTTGGGCGATGTCTCTGGCCAATGATTCTCAAACGGCGGGACTGGATCATTATGTTTCGTTTTTGCGATTGGAGGAAGGGGTGGCCGGTTTGGTTGTTGACGATAAAACGTCTGCACAGATCTTGGAGGCCATTTTGTTGGATCGATGGTCTTTGGGTCCGCAGGACAAGGACGAAG
>JBANFU010000165.1:0-6682 GCA_037975865.1 Bacteroidota bacterium | reverse complement strand
CTTAATTCAATGTTGCTGAAAGGGAACGATTGTCCGCCAACATTGAGGTTTCCCTCGTAATTGGCAAAGGCCGATTGCAGGTGTTGGAATGTTTGTTGATCTAGGGGCTTCACAATGCGTTCTAACAGGAAACAAGGTCAACCTTGTTTTGGTTTTGAGGGTGCAAAAATGTGTCTTTTTCTTACAATTTCCTACGCTGTTTGTCGTTCCGAAATTGTTGTTTAACGACATGCACAAAAAAGGGTATTTTGCTTGTGGCAAAATTCTTGTAGGTTTGTAAACTATGGTGAAAAATTTCGTAAACCATCCAAAGGGAACTTTTCGTTTCGTACTCGCCTTGGCGACAGTGAGTCTTGCAATGCCAGCAATGGCACAAAAAGCGGGAGCCGCTAAGAAAAATGCACCGGTTGCTGCCGCAACGCCTGCCCCAAATGAGGCCGCAAAGCGTTTGTCGATGTACAAAAAATTCGAACTCAAAACGGACACTGCGCTTTTATCGACCGCCGAACGCGAATGCATCACCCATTTGATCAAGGCGGCAGAATATGCCGATCGCATTTTTTGGAAACAAACCATCGGTGATAAAACCCAGTTTTTGGCAGGAATCAAGGATCCTAGCGAGCGAAAATTTGCGGAGGTGAACTACGGTCCGTGGGATCGATTGAACAACGACAAGCTATTTATCAAAGGATACGGGGAAAAGCCCTTGGGCGTGAACTTATATCCCCGAGATTTTTCCATGGTGGGAATAGACACGATGTTCCAATCCTTTGTGAAGGAGCCTTATTCCATCGTGCGTGAATTCAAAGCACCGGGTCCCATTGATCCCAGCAAGCATAAAAATGGTCCGATCATGCCCGAGCCCATGGGTATGCCTTTCCAAAGCAGCAATGGAAAACAGTATCAGTCCATCAAATACGGCGAATTTTATCGCGAAGAAGTGATGAAGATGGGGGATGAAATCAATGCTGCCGCTGAAGCCATCAAAAATGAGGACCCTGAATTTTCGGAATATTTGCGTTTGCGCATGGGTGCCTTGATGATGGATGACTACACTGTGAGCGACATCAAATGGTTATCATTGAAGAGCCACTTGGATCTGGTGATTGGTCCCATTGAGAATTACGAAGACAAACTATATGGACAGAAAACATCGTATGAGGCTTACGTGTTGGTACGGGATAAAGCATGGGATGCAAAATTGGAAAAGTTCATCGCCTATTTGCCCAAATTGCAAGCAGGCTTGCCAGTTGAACCCCAATACAAACCTTCTTTGAATGAGGAGGAAGCGACCAGTGATCACGTGGAAATGGTGCTTGAACCTGGTTTCCCACCCCGCGAGCCCGGAGCGAAACCGCTGAGTCAACTTGCGGTGTTTGATGCGGTTTATTACGGTGGCGATTGCAACTCGGGCAGTAAAACGATTGCTGTGAATTTGCCGAATGACGAGCGCATCCAGAAGTACTATGGTACACGCCGGTCTCAGTTGAGAAATACCATGCAAGCCAAATTTGAAAACATGGTGGTTCCGATTGCCGCGCGGGTGATTGCGCCATCGCAGCAAAAGAACATTACGTTTAATGCTTTCTTTAATAATGTCATGTTCCATGAGGTGGCCCACGGATTGGGAATTAAAAATGTGGTTGGCAACGACAAGTTGACCGTGCGGGAAGCGTTGGGTGCTGACTATTCTGCCATTGAAGAATGCAAAGCCGATGTGTTGGGGTTGTATATGGTGACACAACTGTTCGACGAGAAACAGTTGGAAGGCAGTTTGGATGATTACTATGTGACATTCGTGGCGAGCGTGTTCCGTTCTGTACGATTTGGTGCATCTTCGGCTCACGGTAAGGCCAACATGATTACGTTCAATACGTTGTTGAGTCAAGGGGCGATTGTATTGGAAGAAAAAGGCAAGCCTGCTGCGGATGGCGGCGCCGAAAAGCGTACTTACAAAGTTGACGTTGCCAAGATGCGTACGGTGATTTCTGATTTGGCCGCTGAGTTGTTGCGTTTGCAAGGAAACGGGGTTTCCGCGGATGTAAAGGCAGTACTGAATACCCGCGGCGTTATTGGGGCAACATTGCAAATGGATTTAAAACGCATCGAATCTGCAGGAATTCCCGTTGATTTGGTGTTTGAGCAAGGGATCAAAACCTTGGGTTTGGAGAAATTTTACAAGCCGTTGCCTGAAATGCAGGGAATGCCAATGGGCGGTGGACAGCCTGGCGGACCTGGTCAAGGTGGTCCTGGTCAAGGCGGTCCTGGTCATGGTGGCCCCGGTCAAGGGGGTCCAGGCATGAATGGCGGTGGTCATGGTGCTCCCGGTCAAGGTGCGCCAACGATGCCTCCTCCAGCACCCAAAGGTCCCGGAAAATAACACAACCACAGAACACAGAGTTTTATCGTTTAACACGTTTTTTATAGTCACATGAGAATTAACCGTTGGGTCGTACTGACAACCACGTCGATGATTTTGGCGTTGTTTGTATTTTGCAGTAACAAGAAATTTGGAGAGAATGACAGCTTTTTGGGCACATTGATGATGATGCTTAAAGAGGCCCACTATGAACCCAAAGAAGTGGATGATTCACTGAGTGTGAACATTTACAACAACCTCATCAACAACCTGGATCGCGACAAGCATTTCTTTACCCAAGCGGATTTGGACAAGATTGAGCCATTCAAAACCTCCATTGATGATCAAATTCAAGTGGGACGATTTGATTTCTTCGATACCACTTGGAGCATTCTCATGACTCGATTGTCGGCATTGGAACCCGTGATCAATCAATCGCTGGCCTCGCCTTTAAATTACGATTTGGACGATACCTACACGGTCTACGATGAGCCACAGGCTTTTCAGCCCAACTGGGAATCGCTGAAAAAAGATTGGCAAAAGTGGCTTCAGTTTCAGAGCATGGAGCGATTGTCGCGAAAGTTGGAATCGCAAAAGAAGGCCAAAGATTCATCGGCCATCGCCAAGCAAAAGCCATTTGATACCCTGGAATTACAGGCACGCAATGAAACCAAAAAATTCTATGCCGATTGGTTTAAACGCTTGAAGAAGATGGATCGCCGCGACCAAATTGGCATGTATGCCAACACCATTGCGGAGATTTACGATCCCCATACCAACTATTTCCCACCGGAGGACAAAGAGAATTTCGACATCGGCATGACCGGTAAGTTGGAAGGCATTGGCGCTACACTCACGGAGCGCGATGGCTACGTGAAAGTGGAACGCATTGTGCCAGGCAGCGCCAGTTACCGTCAGGGAGAATTGAAAGCCGGTGACTTGATTTTGAAAGTAGCCCAGGGTCCAGCAGAACCGGTGGATGTGGTGGACATGAAATTGGATGATGCGATTCAGTTGATACGTGGAAAGAAAGGCACAGAGGTGCGATTGACCGTGAAAAAACCCGATGGCAGCATTGTGGTAATTCCCATCATCCGCGAGGTGGTTGTGATTGAAGAAAGCTACGCCAAAAGTGCGTTGATGACCTACAAAGGCAAAAAGTTTGGATTGATTCATTTGCCCAGTTTTTATGCCGATTTTTCACAGCGTGGCAGGGGCAGGAATTGCGCCGGCGATGTGCGTACAGAAATTTCAAAGTTGCAGAAAGAGGGTGCTACGGGTATCGTCATTGATTTGCGCAACAATGGGGGCGGCAGTTTGGCCGATGCCATCGAAATGGGCGGGTTGTTTATCCCTCAAGGTCCGATCGTACAGGTGAAAGACATGCGTGGCATTGAAGTGCATGCAGATCGCAATCCCGCGGTGGAATATGGTGGGCCATTGGTGATATTGACCAATACATACAGCGCCTCAGCCTCGGAAATTTTGGCGGCCGCATTGCAGGATTACGGTAGGGCCGTTATCGTAGGCAGCAAGAGCACATTTGGCAAAGGCACGGTGCAAACGTTTGTGGAGTTGCCTGGGGCCATGAGCGATGTTTTCCCCCGTGGTTACGGCCAACTAAAAGTGACCATACAGAAATTCTATCGCATCAATGGCGGTACAACGCAGTTGCGCGGCGTGGAGCCTGATGTGGTATTGCCAGACGTTTACGATGGCATCGAACAGGGAGAAAAAGAAATGGATTTCCACTTGGCCTATGACAAGATTCCTGCGGCTTCATATAATGCGTACAATCCTTACAAAGAGGCTCAGCGACGTAAGTCCATCGAACTATCGAAGAAGCGCTTGATGAAGAATGAGTATTTCGCGTTGGTGCAAAAAAGAGCTTCGGAATTGGCGGAGGTAAGAAATGCATATACCTACTCGTTGAATTTGAAGAAGTTTGAGGCGCAGCAAGAAGCGTTGCGATTGCAGGATAAGCCGCTTCGCGACTACAAATACAAGACGGTTTGCGATACGGTGATGGCCTTACAAAGTGATTTGAAGGAGGCCGGAACCGATGCCATCAAGTTGGCACAGAAGCAGGATTGGTTGAAGCGCTACCGCGAGGATGCTGGTCTGGATGAGGCGGTGCGAATCCTCTTTGATTGGTCGGGGAAATAGGATTTAGTCCTTCCAAAGTGGCTGAAACAGGGCCACCGAAAGGACAACAATCAAAAAGTCGAGTGCGCCCACGAGGGCAATGTCGTTGTATACAGAACCCACCAATACGGGGTTGAGCGTTTTGTTGGAGGCTTGCATTCCCACCAGGATGAGGGGCAATACCACGGGCAGGCTCAAAACGGGGGCCAAGAATCCGGCTTGATTGGCTTTGGAGGCGATGGCACCGATGAGGGTAAAGATGCTGCTGATGCCGGCAATTACCAAAATCAGGTTGAGGAAATAGGCGGTGGGGTGCTGAATGGGGAATCCCATGAAGAAACCGAATAAAATGAGGTTTGCCAGGGTGAGCATCACCATGGACACCCAACCATAGATCATTTTCGACCAGAGGATGGATTGGGGTGCGGCCAACTGATTGAAGTAAATCCAGCGGGCCCGGTTTACACCCAAAAAGTTTTTCGAGATGGCTTGCAAGGTGCAAAACAGGAGAATTACCCAGTACAAGCTGTTCCAGATTTTTGCGGTGATTTGGGGTTGGGATAAAAAAGCGAGCAAGGTCATGGTGGCCATTTGGAGGATGGCGGAGGCCAACACGGCGGGTTTTTTTAGGTCGAGCTGAAATTCAGCCCTCACCAAAACAGCCATATGTTTGACGCTTTTCAACACGATTTTAGGTTGCGAAGGTAAATCAAAAGCCCCGTGTAAAATCAAAAGTTGGGGGTGAAAGCGTGTAAATCACGGCGGAGACTGCGATATTTGCGTATTGCTATGTTTAAAAAGATTTTGATAGCCAACCGCGGTGAAATTGCCATCCGCGTGATGAGAACCTGTCGGGAGATGGGCATTGCCACCGTGGCCATTTACAGTGAAGCCGATGCACAGGCCCTGCATGTGCGTTACGCTGATGAGGCCTATTGTGTGGGTGGTGCGGCCAGTGCTGACAGCTACTTGCGCATGGATCGCATCATCGATTTGTGTAAGCAAACCGGGGCAGAGGCGGTTCATCCAGGCTATGGCTTTTTGAGTGAAAATGCGCATTTCGCCAGGGCGTTAAAAGAGCATGGAATTGTGTTGATCGGTCCGAGTGCGGAGTCGATGGAGGTGATGGGTAGTAAGATTGCCTCGAAGCAAGCGGTGAAGGCCTTTGGTGTGCCTTTGGTTCCTGGGATTGACGAGGCGATCAAAAATCCTGACGACGCATTGCAGGTGGCGATTGAGGTGGGTTTTCCGGTGTTGGTGAAGGCCAGTGCAGGGGGTGGAGGCAAGGGTATGCGAGTGGTTGAGCGGAAAGAGGATTTTTTGGGCGCGTTGCAGATGGCACAGAACGAGGCGCGCAGTGCGTTTGGTGACGATAGCGTTTTCATTGAGAAATACGTGGGAAGTCCGCGACACATCGAGATCCAGTTGATGGCTGATAACTACGGCAATGCCTGTTATTTGTTTGAGCGGGAGTGTAGCATTCAGCGCAGACATCAAAAGTTGGTGGAAGAGGCGCCGAGTGCGGTATTGACACCCGAAATACGCCGAGCCATGGGCGAGGCGGCGGTAAATGTGGCGAAAGCTTGTAACTATTCGGGTGCCGGCACGGTGGAGTTTTTGCTGAGCGATAACCGGGAATTTTATTTTTTGGAGATGAATACCCGTTTGCAGGTAGAGCATCCTGTGACAGAGTTAATCACGGGGATTGATTTGGTGCGGGAGCAGATATTGGTGGCGGCAGGCGAGAAGTTGAGTTTTGCGCAGGGGGATTTGAAGATTCACGGGCATGCCATTGAGTTGCGCATTTGTGCGGAGGATCCAATGAATCAATTTTTGCCCAATGTGGGCAAAGTGGAGACCTACAAAGTGCCGCAGGGTTCAGGTATTCGGGTGGATGATTGCATGGAGAGTGGCATGGAGATACCCATTTACTATGACAACATGTTGGCCAAGCTGATTGTGTGGGCACCGAGCAGAACGGAGGCCATTGCCAGGATGCGCAGAGCCATCCGTGAGTATGTGATTACGGGCATTGAAACCACGTTGATGTTTGGTGATTTTGTAATGACGCATCCGGCGTTTGTGTCGGGTGATTTTGATACGCATTTCATACAGCAGTATTTCACGGAGGATCAAATGACGCCGGAGCCGCTGGAGGCGGCGGAGGCGGATTTACTC
>JBANFU010000144.1:0-20871 GCA_037975865.1 Bacteroidota bacterium | reverse complement strand
ATCAAACCGGGAACCAAATAGATTTTTCCCGATTGCAGCTCACTGCAACGAAAGCGCGTACGCATTTTTTCCAATTTTTTGAATCGACGGCCATCTTGTGTTTCGAAAACGAGTCCCATCGGAATTTCTTCCACCAACACCCATTCTGAGTCTAGGTCGTAATTTCTTAAGGTGCGCACCAATTGGGCGTCGGTACAGCTGCTGGCTTTGGGGTTTTTCAGGTATTTGTTGAGTGCTGAATGCACATCAACCGGCAATAAATTCTGACTTACAATGGGCGCACTGACTTGTTGGAATTCTCTTTTCCATTCGATGCCATGCGGGGGTACACGCGGTCCGGATTTCTCAAAATTGAGCAGATGGGCAACCTCGTGCATGAAAGTGATCAAAAATGCGAATGGATTGAGGTCGCGGTTGATGGAAATCCGGTGGCTATTTTCTGCGGTTGGCGGCCTGTAATCACCGAGTTTTGTCAAACGGGGATTTTTAATTCGCAGCTGGATTTTGTGTTTTTCCATCAAATCGGCGGCATACAACTCACTGCCCTGTGGAAGGTACTTTCTCAGGATGGGTATGAGTTGCTCTTTGTTCACCGAAGAAAATTACGACAGCTTTTTCAGGGCGCGTTCTGCTACTTCCAATCCAATCGAAAGCGAACTGGTGGCAGCAGGTGATGGCGCATTGAGTACATGGATAAAGGAGGGTGATTCTTGGATGTAGAAATCATCGATGAGTCCACCGTCTTTGTCGCAGGCTTGTGCTCTTACCCCGGCACCGGCTGGTTCTAGGTCGTCTTCTTGTATGCTGGGAACCAGTTGCTGAAGCGCTTTCACGAAAGCCGGCTTGAAGAAGGAACGATGATATTCTCCCAATCCGGTTTTCCAGTATTTGCTCGCTACTTTGCGGAAACCACCAAAGGAAATGCTTTCCCAAAATTCACTCCATTTGAAGTCGGTCTTTTTGTAACCTTCGCGCTGAAACGCAAAGACGGCGTTGGGTCCTGCTTCAATTTCTCCGGTGATGCGTCTGGTGAAGTGAACACCCAAAAATGGGAAATTGGGGTCGGGTACTGGGTAAATTAAGTTCTTTACCAGATGGGCTTTTTCAGGCTTGATGCTATAATATTCACCGCGGAAGGGGATGATTTTCATGTTGAGTTTTTCACCCGCCATGGCCGCCACTTTATCGCAGTAAAGACCGGCACAGTTGATCACCATGTTGGCTTCGAAGCGTTCCGTGGCAGTATGTACGATGGCCCCGTTGTTTCCGGGCACGATGGCTTCAATTTTTACAGAGGTTTGAATGTTTCCGTTGGGGTGGTTTTGGATTTTCTCTGCCAATTTTGCGGCCACGGCTTTGTAATCTACGATACCAGTTTGGGGCACAAATACGCCTTTGATGCCACTGCAGTGGGGTTCGTATTGTTTGATTTCTTCCTGATTGAGAAACCGCAATCCGGAAAGGCCGTTTTGAATGCCGCGCTGATATAAGGCTTCTAATCCCGCAATTTCTTCGGGTTTGATGGCCACAATGATTTTGCCACAGAGGTCGTATTCAATGTTTTCCGCTTTGCAGAAATCCAACAGCATGTCGTAACCCCTCAGGCAGTTTTGGGCTTTTAGGCTACCCGGTTTGTAATAAATGCCGGAGTGAATCACACCGCTGTTGTTGCCGGTTTGGTGTTTGGCTACTCGGTCTTCCTTTTCCAGCAGGGTTACAGTGAGTTGCTCATTCAATTTGAGCAGCTGATATGCCGTTGACAATCCAACGATACCTCCTCCAATAATCAGTACATCTGTTTTCATGAATCCGTTGCACAAAGTTAAGGACTGCCATCCATGAATGGCAAGTTTAATAACTGCTGTCCAATACAGCAATGTCGGCACTTTTTTGCAGCGCAATAGTGGTGGTGTTGACCGAGAATGGCTTGGCTATCCTGTCCGTTTCGGTTATGAAATCCAAGGGGATTCAGTTGTTTGGTAATCTGGTTAACCTCTGGTGGCAGTGTGGCGAGTATTTCCATTGCTTGGCTGCACAATTGGGGTTTGAAGGTTTCAAGCCCAAACGCATAAAGAAAGGGAACCAAGGCGTTGGTGATGACTTGTTGCGCATGCATTTTTCCGTTTGTGTTGTTGTGATGAGCCGAAGGCATTCCGAGTGTAAAATGGGTGTTCCAATAGGGGTCTGGTTGTGCGGTGAAGTGTTGAATCCATTGGTAGACCGACCACTTTTCTGGGGAGAAGAAGAGCTGGAGATCGGCGTCGCAGCGACATAAAAATTCACTCAATTGGGCCATGCGAATTTGGGGTAGGGCATTGGGGCGAATTTGTCTGGTATTCCACGGCGGGTTGCTGGGTTCAAATCCATGCTTTGTTTGAAGATACTGATATCGTTGCTGTAAATCGAGGGTGTAATCGTCTTGGGCGGGGTTGCTGAGCCAGTGAGATTGTCCAAACAAATAGGCCAACAGCGTATTTGGGTTGCGGTTGCGCATGAGGAACGACTTATGAAGATGATGCACGAGTTGTTGGCTGGCAGCCGAGTTGCCCTTGCCGAGCCACGCGCATAACAACAATTCGAGGGCTGTATACCACCAATCGCCGTGATGGTTTCGATTGATTGTTAAAATCTGGGTGGTTTTTTCATTCAGTCGTTTCGTAAGCGCTCGATGTAATTGGTCTGTTCGGGCAGAATCATGGCAGAGCGATACCAGCGGACTGCAGGGCAGCAGATCGGGGTCTTCCCATTGGGCGATGGCGTGTTTGTTGATGCGATGCTTGATCGACAAACATTCCAGGGATTGTCCGTTTTCCAAATTACAACTCCGGTTATTTTCAAAAACTACGTGCAGGACAGTCTGGTTGTAGCGGGGGTCCGTGTGGTGTTTGTGTGCATACCAGTCTGAAGCTTTGGTGTGAATTTCGATGGCCCCGTGCAATTGGATGCCGTCAATGGCAATTTCCGCATGAAGGAAGTCGGGCCCGTTTTGGTCATTCCAATCCCCGCGATGAATGATTTGCAGTGGTTTGCCTGAGTCTGTTTTTAGTTGTGAGGGGTAGAAGGCTTGGTGAGCCCATATTTTTTGCAGTCCGATCTCTTTCACAGAACAAAAATCGGACAGCCATGGAGTGCAACCAAAGTGGGGTCGCCATTTTGGCGGAATATGCAAATTCCCATTTCGCCTTGGTAAAAATTGCAACGGGAATCCCAAATTCATGGCGGATGCGTTAATTTTGTCCATTCAGTCATGAGTATCAACAAACTATCCATCGTGATTCCTGCCTACAATGAGGCCAAGACCATTCATCATATTTTGAATAAGGTAGCTGAGGTTCAATTGATCCATGGGATCCAAAAGGAAGTCATTGTGGTGAATGATTGCAGCAGCGACGATACGGCTACGGTGTTGAGGGCTTATGCAGAGGCGCATCCCAGCATGGGTTTGAAGCTGTATGACCACCCCGTAAACAAAGGGAAGGGCGCCGCCTTGCACACAGGTATTGCCCAGGCAACGGGTGATGTGTTGGTCATTCAGGATGCTGATTTGGAGTATGATCCCAACGAATTCAATATTTTATTGAAGCCCATCACGGATGGCTTTGCGGATGTTGTATTTGGGAGTCGTTTCATGGGTGGAAAGCCGCATCGAATTTTGTTTTTTTGGCATAGTATCGGCAACAAGTTTCTTACGTTTTTGAGTAATATGCTCACCAATTTGAACCTTACCGATATGGAAACCTGCTATAAAATGTTCCGTACGGAGATGGTTCAGTCGTTGAAGCTGCAGGAGAAGCGATTTGGTTTTGAGCCAGAGGTTACCGCCAAAATTGCAAAGGTTCCCGGCGTGAGAATTTATGAAGTGGGTATCAGCTACTATGGCAGAACGTTTGAGGAAGGCAAGAAAATTGGCTGGAAAGACGGTTTTCGGGCCATTTATTGCATTTTGAAATACAACTACCTGAAGGCGATCAAGTATTTGATCATGCTGATTTTGGTTGGGGCATTGGCACTGGGAGCCTATGTGGGTTTGATGATGTTGGCGATCCTTTGATTTTTTCACGATGCAAAATGTGTAGTCGATGATCCAAGTACTCAAAAAATATCAGTGGGTTATCGTACTGTTGGTGGCTGTCGTGGGTGGTGGATTGTGTATGGATATGGGTCACGAGTGGGGAGATGATTTTGCGATGTACTTGAATCAAGCACGCTGTTGGATAGGCGGCGGCATGGATGCGTTGTACACGACAAACAAAGCGTGTATGGATACTTCGGATGGTTTGGTAGGTCCTTATTTGTATCCACAGGGCTTTCCGCTTTTCTTAAGTTTTTTCATGCGTTTGTTTGACCTACTGGGGATTCAAGGACTGCCCCTGTTGTATTGCCTGAAATGGGCGAATTATGGCGTTTTTTTGTTGGTGTTATTGGCCTATTTGCGGTTGTTAAACGGGGTCTTTGCGGGTCATTGGGGCAAAATCTTCTTGGGATTTGTATTGATCGCATGGCATCCGAAAATCTGGGAGGCTGCCGATCGATTGAATTCGGATTTGTGGTTTACCGGTTTGGTGATCTTATTTTTCTACACGTTGGTAACCCCCTTCAAAGGATGGTTGTCTAAAGCGCTCACGCTATCGTTGTTCGTGTTTGTAGCTTCGGCATCGCGCAGCAACGGAGTGTTTTTAATCGCCGCCTGGTTTGTACATGAATGGGTAGATTTTAGGAATACTGGAAAATCAGAGAATCGGGTGGTTTCCTTGATGATGGGCACGATGGCGGGATTGTTTGCATTGTATGCGGATGCAGGCAATGGTTCCAATCATTGGCAACTGTTGAAGGAAATCGATGGCAAAACCATTGTAAACAACTTTGGGGTGTATCTGGAAATGGCGGGCAGTTTCCCCTATTGGCATTTTGCTACCTTGTTGAAATTGATATTTCATCCCTTGTTGTGGTTGGGGGTACTGGGATTTTGGATCTTGATTTTTATAGGTTTTAGAGCCTTGGGGTCGGTAAAATGGGCGATGGGTGTGTTTTTGTTGTTAAATTTTGGTTTGTACATCGTTTGGCCTTCGGTACAAGGGATGCGGTTTTTATTTCCACTTTTGCCATTTTTAATGGTCTTTTTTGTGGCTGGATTGAGTACGAGTTGGACAAAGGGAGTGCAGCTTTGGTTGAATCGGCAAACGCGGATTCCAGTGGGGTTGAGCCATGCAAAGTTGGCTGTAGGATTGGCTGCTGCCTTGGTGTTGATTCAGGGTATGATGACGTCGGTTTTTTATACAAAGTTGGATACGAATCAAGCGTTTTCAAAAGACATGCAGGGCGTGTACGATTTTGTGAATAATCATGTGCCGATTGATCGTAGAATTTCATTCCACAAGCCGCGTCTGATGCGTTATGTTACAGGGGTAGAGACGTATAAAATCGCAACAGAGTATGGCAAAAATACCCAGGGGACGGATGAGGTGGTATCGGGTGGGATGGGATTGAATGAGGCTATCCAAAAACTTCGGGAGAATCAAATTGATTATTGGGTGATGTCCAAGGAGCAGCTGGGCAGAGCAAAAAAACCGGTGCTGCCCATTGCTTATGAAAATAACGGGTTTATTGTCTATGAGGTACTGAGTAAAAAGGATCACTCAACGACTCGCTGACAGTGGATTGAGTTCTTGGAATCTATTGGCGATTTCTCGGAGGGAAAGTGACATGATTTTCTGCTTGTTACCGACCAAAATCAAGGTGTTGCAGCTCCAAGCGCAGGCGTTGAATCCCCGTTCTTGGGATAGCTGTAGCCAGTGAATGCCGCCATCGAAGGAGATGTCGGTCCCGGAGGTACCGGTGCAAATGGCGAGGGGGATTTCTTTTGTGCGGTTGGTTCGATAGAAAAAAGTGTGGGGCCATTCGCCGTGTGCTTTGTAAAAAGTCTCGCAGAGGTTGTGTTGATCTCGGAAAAAGAGTTGGAACAGGGTGTCTTTGTTAATACTCGTGCTAACACAAACGCCACTGCGGTATCCGTAGGGTGGTGTGGCGGCTGCTTCCCATGGGTCTATAATGTTGTTGGTATAGGCGGCAATCGCGCCGCTGGAGTCCCCGCGAAATTGGGGTTTGGAATAGTTGCCGCCAACGGCAATGCCCTTTAGGGTTTGATAAGTTGTTAATCCATAGCAACCCCAGGCGGGTCCGCCTTTCATATGCAAAGGTTGGGTGGGGAGGTTTTTAATTTTCCAATGGGGGTTTACGCGGCTTGAGGCGGATGCGACATTTGGCGCTTGGTATTGTATCTGCACCAAATGGAATTGGGGGTTGAGACCACCGCCGGCGAAGCCGGCGGTGAGGGAAAATTTTTGTCTTCGCAGGTTTGCTTTGGAAGAAAGGATCGAAAGCGACGTGCCACTGGCGGCAAAAAAAGATTCCAATGTGTCTGAGGGTGAATTCCAATCCGATGCCGGGATTTCGATCCAGGTGCTGCCAAAATTCGTGGTGAGTAGGGCTTTGAAATGACCGCGTAAAGGATCGCCCAGAATCATACCCACCCCAGAAATGGGATCGATTTCAATGACATCCAAAAAGATCCCGGGTGTTTCATCGTGGTATACGGTTGTCCATGATTTTCCCCCGTTGGTGGTTTTGATCACAACCGCGCTGTCGGCAATGCTCATGGCCACGGCTTGTGATTCATCGAGTGCCCAAATATCGCGAAAGTCTTTGCTGGTGTAGCCCGTGACGAGGGTGTCTAATTGCAGGGTGGATTGTGGGCTTAACTGTCCCCGCAATATCGTACCGCGGGTGCCGCTCATCCAGACGGTATTGTTGGGAGTGACAACCAAGCCTCTCAAGTGCGGTGCTTGGGTTGGGGCTTGTGCCCATGTGGGTGTAAATGAGAGAAATAACGCGAGAAAGGCGCTGAGGCGCAGGATGAAACATCCATAAAATAGTGCCAAGGTGGAGGATATTTTAGGGGATGCAGGAAAATGGTGCATAAATGAATCGTTAAATGACGTTTAAGTGCTTGATAATATGGAAAGTATTCATGAGATTCGGTGTAAAATTACAACTGCCTATGGAAGAAACATCTACAAAAATTTTATTTACATCAGACAGTACTCAACAACTAAAAACACTTGGCGACGCAATGGTTTCGGTAGCGCGCCAGTTCAACGGAGAATTACTGTGGTTAGAAACTGCGGCTAATGATGAACTTACGAACGCCCTTGTGGATGATCTCAAGAAGCGTGCGAACCGAGAATTGACAATCGTAAAGAAATCAGGAAATTTTTGGTCGATTGCGGCAAAAACATCGAAAGAGTTGAAAGTGGAGATGACGGTGATCGCAGCTGTGTCCAAATCTGGCAGTATGCTGGGTGGTGGGATGTCGGGCTGCATCAGTAAATTCGAAACGCCGGTGATTTACCTCAATGCCAACGCGGCATGGGTAGAGCCCCGAAACATTTTGATGCTGTTGGATTCTACATCGGAATCTCGACAGAAATTTTACCGTGTGGCCAAATTTGCCAAAGCGTATTTCGCTCGAGTGCATGTGTTTGCCTTGTCCAACAAAAAGGATGGTGAAACGTTGCGCTACCTCAATGCCTATTCTTCTCAAGCCTATGACTACATGGTAAAACATGGGGTATCGGTGACCGAGTTGGATGTTGCTGCGGGGGTTGAGATGAAGGAAGCGATATTCTCCGAGATGTCAAAATTGAATGATTGTTGGGTGGCCAGCATGAACGAGACCGATGGGTCGGGATTCATGAAAACCAGTCCTTTTCAGCATTTGTGCAACGATTTAACAGGTCCATTGATGGCTTGTGCGGTGCAGGAAGTGGTGGGTATGGGTGGTTCTGGTTACTGAGCTGTTGATGAAATGAAGCAAACAGAGGGGGCGCCGCAGGCGCCCCCTCTGTTGTTTAAAGGCCAAGGATACCGTTGGTGGCCTGTCTATTTTTTCTGTCTGTGGAATAAATGTTTCGCAGTTACGGGCAGTTATGGCGAAATTGCACCATTATGACGGTATCGGTAAGGACCATGGCGGACTTCATTGCCGCAGGCGAAACGCCCGAGATTTTGTTTTGGGTTGGCTGTGCAGGGAGTTACGACGAGCGCGCGCAGCGCGTGAGTCGTGCATTTTCAAATATCTTGGAAAAAGCAGGAGTGAAATTTGCCATTTTGGGAATGGAGGAAGGTTGCACGGGCGATCCTGCAAAGCGCGCAGGGAATGAGTTCTTGTTTCAAATGCAGGCCATGCAAAACATCGAAGTAATGAATGGCTATGGCGTAAAACGCATCGTAACCGCCTGTCCACACTGTTTTAATACCCTGAAAAACGAATATCCCAACTTGGGAGGAAACTACGAAGTGGTACACCACACTCAGTTGATCAATGAATTACTGTCCGATGGTCGCTTGGCCATTGAAGGTGGTGCGTTCAACGGCAAGAAAATCACGTATCACGATAGCTGCTATCTCGGCAGAGCCAATGGAATCTACGAAGCGCCGCGCATGGTGATGGAGAAGTTAGACGTAGATTTGGTAGAAATGAAGCGATGCAAGACCAACGGTTTTTGCTGTGGTGCGGGTGGTGCTCAAATGTTCAAGGAAGCGGAGAAAGGGAATCAGGAAGTGAACGTGAATCGCACAGAAGAGGCATTGGCGACGGGTGCGGAAATCATCGCTGTGAACTGTCCGTTCTGTAATACCATGATGCGCGACGGTACCAAGCATTTCGAGAAAGAAGAGCAGGTTACAGTGCTTGATATCGCCGAGATCGTAAACGATTCCCTCAAAGCGTAATAGGCAAGACATGACATTTCATCACGTGCTGCCCCACATGCCCGATTCCGCGCGCATTTGGCTCTTTGGCGCGCATCGATTGATGTTGGACCGCGAAATCCAATCCCTAGAAACAGACATGTCCCAATTCGTTGCGGGTTGGAAGGCCCACGGAAAGGACTTGCTGGCCGACTTTTTCCTTTTGGAACGGTCAATTTTGCTCGTTGCGGTGGATGAAACCAAAGAACCGCCGTCGGGCTGCAGTATCGACAAAGTATTTCATTTGCTAAAAACGCAACACGAAAAAAACGAGTTAGACTTTTTCCAAAGAACCTTGATTTGGGCGGTGGTTGATGGCGAACTTTGCATACACTCTCAGGCATCGCTGTTGGATGCTTTGCGTCAACAAACGATATCCTTTGAGACCCCTGTGGTGAATATGCTGTCGGCAAGTTTGGGCGATTTTCGCCAGGGAGGTTTGTTGCCTTTGTCTCAAAGTTGGGTCGCCAAAAAATTACACAGAGAACTACAAAATCCATGAAAGATAAACGCATATTAATTTTATTTCTTACCATATTCATTGACCTGTTGGGTTTTGGTATTGTGATTCCCATTTTGCCCAATTTGGCCAAGACTTTGGCGGCTACTTCGGGGATGCCCTTCAATCCTGATGTGGCTGTGGGTGTGGTTGCTGGTTCATTTTCGATTATTCAGTTTCTGTTTGCCCCCATTTTTGGAGCTTGGTCGGACCGGATCGGTCGCAGACCCATCATATTGATGAGTGTATTTGCCAACGTGATTGGCTATTACTTATTTGGGATTAGTGCCAATTTTAGCTTTTTGTTGTTTTCCCGGGTAATTTCAGGGTTTGGCAGTGCCAACATTTCTGCGGCACAGGCTTACATTGCCGACATTACAGCCCCCGCCGATCGTGCCAAGCGCATGGGTATCATCGGTGCAGCCTTCGGATTGGGATTTGTTTTTGGTCCGCCCATCGGCGGTTGGTTATACCACCATGGTGGAGATCAGGGGGTTCAGTGGGTTGGATTTTTTACGGCGGCGTTATGCGTTGTGAATTTTCTGCTGGCCTGGTTCTTATTGCCGGAGAGTTTACAGAATAAAGCCGTGGAGAAACGCAAGGTATCGGCCACGTTTAAGGGCTTGGTAACTGTGTGGCGCGTAGATATCATCGGCGAGTTGTTCTTGATTAATTTTCTGTACATCGCCGCGTTCAGCATGATGCAAGTCAATGCCAGCGTGCTTTGGAAAGAGAAATATGGCCTTACCGAATACGGGATTGGAAATATTTTTGGTTTCATTGGTATTTGTAGCGCCATCGTTCAGGGTGGGCTTATCGGTAAATTCCAGAAGAAATGGGGTGTGAGGAAAATGCTTTTGATGGGATGTCCGGTCATTGCCGTGGGGCTGAGCATAATTCCGGTGGCCAACGATACACAAACATTTTATGTAGTTCAAACCATTGCGATTCTCTTTTTGGCTTTCGGGAATGGTTTGATGATGCCCGCCATCAATTCGTTGGTGAGTTTGAATACGCCGGCGGAGTCGCAAGGTCAAATGTTGGGAATGTTGCAGAGCTTGGGTTCTTTGGCCCGGGCGATCGGTCCCATTGTAGCGGGTGGCTTGTATCATTACTATTATGGTTTGCCCTACTTTAGTGGTGGCGTGCTGATGATGATGGCACTGGTTGTGGCTATTTTACTGTCGAAGCGGTTGAAGGCTACCGAAGAGGATGCCATCGACAAAGGGTAATAGCCAATTGATTCGACCCCTGAATGCCATGACCGAACAAACTGCCCATATTGCAACATTGAAAGTGGTTCATTTGAACGCTTCTTCGGCTGGCGGGGCTTTTGTCGCGGCCCAACGGCTGAGTCAGGCCTTGAGTCAAACAGACCACATTGAGAGCAGTCATTGGGTGTTTGAAGGTGGGGAGGGTGATTTCTATTTGTGGGCTGATCAATGGCTCAAAAAAAAGTGGGCTTTTGGACTCCATGCCTTTGAGAAACTCGATTTTTTGAGGTACGAGCGTGAAAAATCGGTGCGATTTGCTTTCAGCCATGGGAAAACTGGGGTGAATGTATCGGCGTGGAAATCCATTCAGGAGGCTGATGTGATTCATTTGCATTGGGTGAATAAGGGGTTCGTGAGTCTTCAGGGGCTAAAGGATTTATTGTTGCTGAACAAACGGGTGGTGTGGACATGTCACGATATGTGGCCTTTCACCGGTGGATGTTATCATCCCCGGGGTTGTGATCATTTTACAAATACTTGTGGGAACTGTCACTATTTGAAATCACCGAGCGATGCAGATTTATCGCGCCGCGTCTTCAGCGCAAAACAGGCGTTGTATTCAAATAGTGGAACCAATTTGACATTTGTTACTCCCAGTCAATGGTTGAAAGATCAAGCGCTGAAGAGCGGCGCGCTCACAAATGCATTGCGGGACGGAATTCAGGTTATTCCCAATCCCATTGATACCGATTATTTTCACCCCAAAGCTACCCAACCTGTCGGGTCAGCCAAGCCATTTGTGTTGATGTTCGCCGCGGCCAACCTGGGTAATGTAGCCAAAGGATTTGATGGATTCCGCTGGGTGTGTAATGAGCTTGTGGCCAGGGGATTTACGCAAGTTGAGGCGTTGATCGTGGGAGAAAATCGAATCGGGAATCTGGGGTTGAACTGTCAATATCGCGAGTTGGGATTCATCAAAGATGCCGAACAAATGCGTGAAGCTTATTGGCAAGCGGACGTTTATGTGACTACATCATTGGAAGAGAATTTACCCACCACAATCATGGAGAGTTTAAGTTGCGGGGTGCCCGTGGCGGCCCTGGCTGTGGGAGGAATTCCCGAAATGCTGGTGGCTTCTGGGGAGCATCAAACCGGATTTTTAGTGCCAAAATCGGGGGTGGGGTTGGTAACAACCGACAACTATATGGAGCAGCTGGTTCAGGAACTGTCCGACTACATTGTGGCACCTCAATCCCAGGTGCATCACATCAAACAAAACAGCAGAACGTTCGCTTTGCAACATTACAGTGCAAGACAAATTGCGCTTGCCTACGAGCGAGTATATCGCAGCTAGGGATCATTTCTGCACTTCTCATTGGATTGTTAACAAAACAAAAAAGCCATACCCTAAGGCATGGCTCTCTTGCTGTTGGATTATTTTGGCTATCAATCCACGTTATCGTGCAAATGGCGATTCGGTTTTACCGTTAAATCGCGTGCATTCATTGGGTCTTCTTCGCCAATGGTAATTTTACTTACCAATTGACTTTGGCTTGGGGGCGCAGCCTCTAAGTTGATTCCTCTGCGCATGTATGCCGGAATTTCGATGTCGTTGTCGAGCAGTGACTCTCTATCTCTTCTACCGTTTTCCAGGCGAGTATCGCGGAAAATCTGCGACATCGGATCATCGTTCCAATCATCAGCCGGGGCTTCAAAAGCGCGGGGCGATACATTCACAGGGTTCATCGCTTCATTTTGGTCCCATTCCACGTTGTTGTGTACGGTTTTTCCCAGGGCTTCCATGTTGTCATCTTCAAAGGTCGAAGGCACATGATTGATGATGGTTGGTTGAGCGGGTGGGGTACTGAACAAGTTGGGCTGTGTGCCAAAATTGCGATTGACGGCGGGATTCACAGCCTGAGGATTCGGCGTTTGAGCCAAGGGATTGGGCTGTGAAGGGTTGTTATTCCAAGTGTGTGGTACACTGTGTTGATTGTACACCTGTGCTGCTGTGTGGTTATAAGGATTCACGGCGGGCGCTTGTGACTGAATCTCCGCGGTTTCCATCTGCATTTTCACTTCGAAGCCCGTGGCGATGACCGTGATGGCAATTTCCTCACCCAAGCTCTCGTCCTTGGTGATACCCATTTTCAAGTGGGCGGTATGTCCTGCCTCTTCTTGCAAGAATTTTTTCACCTTCGAGATTTCGCTCATCACAGGCTCTTTGTGGCCGTAGGCGAAATTCACCAGCAAGTGTTGCGCGCCACGAATTCGGGTGCTATCGAGCAAGGGACTATCCAAAGCCATGCGTACGGCGTTTTCGGCGCGATTTTCACCGGCTGCAAAACCGGTTCCCATGATGGCTCTGCCACTGTCTCTCATGGCGGTCTGCACATCCATGAAGTCTACGTTGATCTGTCCAGGCTTGGTGATGATTTCAGCGATGCCTCGGGCTGCGGTGCAAAGAATATCATCGGCCTTCGAAAACGCTTGGGTGATGGTCAAATCGCCATACATATCTACAATGCGGTCGTTGCAAATGGTCAACAACGCGTCAACATGTGGACGTAGTTTCTCCAAACCTTCCTGGGCCTGTCCGATACGCTGTGGTCCTTCATCTTCAAATGGCAAGGTTACAATCCCAACTGTGAGGATGCTCAATTCTTTGGCGATTTTAGCAATCACGGGCGCAGCACCGGTACCTGTTCCACCACCCATCCCGGCGGTGATGAATACCATTTTGGTGTTGTCTTCCATGATTTGTCGGATCTGCTGCATGTTTTCCATCGCCGCCTTTTCTCCCATATCGGGCATCGAGCCGGCCCCCAACCCTTCGGTGAGTTGAACGCCCAATTGAAGGCGATTGGGAATGGGACTGCTGTGCAGCGCTTGTATATCGGTGTTGCAGATAAAAAAGTCAACGCCTTCAATGCCATGGCGGAACATGTGGTTTACGGCATTGCTGCCACCACCTCCAACGCCGATGACCTTGATGAGGTTGCCTCTGCGAATATTTACTGCGGGTTCAAATACTGACATAGTTTAATCGTTTATCTAAACTCACTCATGAAAATCTTCGCCCTCTTTCATCCAGTCGTTGAGGCCTTTCAATAAACCGTTCTTGCCCCCAAGCCACGAGCCGTTGAAAAGACCGAATCTGCTGTTTTTATCGTCCACCGTATCGCCAAATTCTAACTGGCTTGACTTCGTTTGTACCTCCAATACTACCTCGTCTAAGAAGGGGTCGTTTACGCGGGCTGCTGGTTCTTCTTTGTTGATGATTTCGTTATTGAGTTCTAGGTCTTGATGCTTTTGAGCCAATTCAAACCCTTTGAGTACCAGTCCAATGCTAGTGGCATACATGGGGTTGCGTACTTCGTCAATCATGCCTTTGCCCAATCGTTGTCCGGGTGATCCTATATGCACTTCTAAACCGATGAAATAGTTGAACAATTGGGTGATGTCTTTCATGGAAGAACCACCACCGGTGAGGACGATGCCGCCAGCGAGCTTGTTGCGAATGCCAGAAACCACAATTTCGAAATCTACTTTCTGAATGATGTCCTCTACGCGGGCGCGAATCACTTGAGAGATGGCATAAAGCGAAATTTCTTTGGGTGCGCGACCGGGCAAACCAGGAACTACAACCACTTCGTTTTTCATGGCTTCGGTGGGGTAGCAGCTGCCGTAATTTACTTTGACGAATTCCGCTTGGTCTTTGAGGATACCAAACGCCTCTTGTAAGTCTTTGGTGATGCGATCGCCGCCGATGGGAATGATGGCGGTATGTCTGATGGCTCCATCATCGAAAATACAGATGTCGGTAGTACCACCACCAATGTCCACGAGGGCTACACCCGCTTCCATTTCTGGTTCGCTGAGCACAGCCGCCGCCGAGGCCACGGGTTCTACAATCAGGTCCGCAATTTCAAGGCCGGCGCGACGAACCGCCATCAGGATGGTTTTGGCCGCCGATGTTTCGCCGGTGATGATGTGGTAGTTGCATTCTACGCGGACACCAACCCGACCTACAGGGTCTTTGATGCCTTCTTCACCGTCGATGCGGTACTCTTGGGGCAACACGTGTAGGATTTCCAAGCCAGGAGATAAGGCGAGGTTTTCCATTTCTGCTTCCAGTTTGTTTAGTTCCTCCTCGGTTATTTCAATATCCCATTGTTTGCGGCTGAGAGTGCCTCTGTGTTGCAAGCTTTTGATATGATGTCCTGCGATGCCCACAAACACAGTTTTGATGTTTACTTGACTTTGTTTGATGGCTTCCTCTACGGCGGTTTGGATGGCTGTCACGGCTTTGGCCACGTTGGCGACCATTCCGCGGGACACCCCCCCTTGACTGGGCGCTTTTCCCATGCCCAAAACGTTGATTTTGCCGTTTTCAGCCATTTGACCCACTATCGCACACACTTTGGTGGTTCCGATGTCGAGTCCTACGATGATGTTGTTATTGATAGCCATATTTTTAGTAATTGTATTTAAGTTGTTCTTGGTTTTTATGTAATTATCTACTGTTGCTTTTATTGGACTTGTCTTCGCTTTTTTGTACACTTTCTTGACCACTGCGCGTCCCCACCACTTGATTGAGGTTGGAAATGTCTACACTTTTATAGCGATCCCAGCCTGTGCTTTTAAGGCCTTGATCGTAGAAAAGACGCAGGTTTCCGAACTTTTCAGGTAAGTTGGCGCCGTTGCCTACAACAATGCTATGTTTTCCAACGCGGGGAATCAAAACCACGTCGTTGTAATTATCTACATACAATTGTTGAAACTGCATGTTCCACAGAGAGTCGGCGGCCACAAACTTGGCTACGGCAAGGAGATTTCGAGCGGTTTCGCCGGCAATGATTTTGCCAGAGGCCATCAAATTTCTGATGTTTCCTGTAGCTACGAGTACGTCACAAAATTTGGGTGTGGAGTTGGGAATCATGACACCTTGGGTATCGAGGTAAAATTCTTCTCCACGGGTGTTGCTGACCAGTACGATGGGGGTTCTTTCCTCAATTTTTACTTTCAGCACCCCGTCTAACGCGATGTAGACTTCGGCTTTTTTAACCGCGGGTATTTTGTTGAGACGGGCCTCCAATTTTTGGATATTCAAATCGGCCGCACTTCTGCCGGTGGGGTTTCCAATAACTGACTGAATGGAGTCGGTGAGGATGGAGTTGCTTAAGAACAGGGCTTTGCCTTGGGGGAGTATGGTGATTTCCATGGATTCCACCAGTCGGTTTTTGGCGGTTTTGGAAATGGCCGACCAGAATATGGATACGGCCACAAGCAGTACCAGTAACATGGCCACCATCCACTGTCGTTTATTGAATGCGGGTTTCCAGTTCATGATATAGGGTTTGAATGGGTTGCACAAGGCGGTCAATATCGCCGGCGCCAAGGATGAGCAGGACTTCGGCGGGATTGTCTTTGAGCGTGTCGAGAATGTTATGAGGTGTTACCAGCATTTTGTTGGGGTTGCTGACGAGGCTGAGCAGCCATGTGCTATCAACGCCGGCAATGGGTAGTTCGCGGGCGGGATAGATTTCCATCAGGTAGAGTTGGTCGAGGGCCGACAAACTGGCTGCGAAGCCTTCGGCGAAATCTTGGGTTCGGCTGAACAGGTGGGGTTGGAAAATGCCGGTTATTTTTTTGTTGGGGTACAGCGTTTTTACGGATCCGATGATGGCGTTGAGTTCTTCGGGGTGATGGGCATAATCGTCGATCACCACGTAGTTTGGGGATTTGTGAATGTACTCAAACCGTCGTTTGGCTCCTTTGTATGTGGCGATGCCTCGCTGTAGCACGTCGATGGGGAGACCGAGAAAGGCGTGGCATATTCCCAGGGCGGCCAATGCGTTTTGAACGTTGTGGTGGCCGGGAAGTCCGCAGCGGAAAGCCGCTATCGGTGATTGGTTTAATACGTAATCAAAGCAGAAATCGCCTTGGTCAATTCTTACATTGTGGGCGTGAACAGCCGACTGCGATTGAAGTCCGTATGGGTAGGTGAGGATGTGGTTGGGTGTATGGAGCGACAGCGACTCATGGAGCATGAGGGCGGCGCCGTGGGGTTTTTCTGTAGAGGGCAGGGGTTTTTCGGCGCCGCCCCAAGCGCGGATGAGTTGTGTGAAATCGGCGAAGGCTTGCACAAAGGCCTCGGGGCTTCCATAAATGTCGAGGTGATCGGGGTCCATCGCGGTGATAACAGCCAGATCAGGATTTAAGCGGTGAAAGCTTCGATCAAATTCATCGGCTTCCAAAACAATGATTTCTCCATCTAGGGGAAGGTTGATGCCATCGGTTTTGCGAATGTAGTTGCTGCCGAAGTTGGAGGAGATGCCGCCAAGAAAAGCGGTGAAGTTAATGTTGCAAGTATGCAGCAGGTGGGCGATCAGTGTAGAGGTGGTGGTTTTGCCATGGGTGCCGGCCACCGCAATGGAGAATCCATTGCGGGCAATGCTGCCCAATACCTCGCTGCGCTTCAGTATGGTGGCCTTTTGTTCCTGCAACCAAACCCATTGGGGGTGGTTTTTGGGAATGGCCGGGGTGAGAATGAACAGGGTTTTATCCAGGTGGGTGGTTACCCGTTGCGGAAAAGCCGCAACGGCATCGTCAAACGTGATCTCTGCGCCCTCGGCCACCAGGGCCTCGGTTAGCGGACTCGGCGTTTTGTCGTACCCCATCACCGGCATGCCAATCTGCAGCAAATACCGGGCAATGGCACTCATGCCGATGCCACCAATACCCAAAAAATAGGCCTGGTCAAAATCCGTTATCCGCGCTTCTGTAGGCATTCTTCCAGTTTGTTTACAATGGTTTCCGTGGCCATGGGCTTGGCCATGATTTTCAATTTTTCTTGCATTTCTGCCCTTTTTTTCGTATCTTTTAGTAACTGCAAAGTCTCTTCAATCAGGGTTTGCGGGGCCTGTTTGTCGGTCACCAACACCGCCGCCCCCAAATCGCTCAATACCCGCGCATTTTGTGTTTGATGATCGTCTGTGACGTTGGGCGAGGGGACAAGCACTGCGGGCCTGCCCACCACAGCAATCTCTGAAATGGATATCGCCCCGGCCCGGGAAATCACCACGTCGCTGGCCAAAAAGGCCTCGTCCATGTTATAAATGAAGGGCGCATGGTAAAACCCGGGTGATCCCGCCTGCTTGTAAACGGCTTGGTGCTCTTTCAAGCGCGCCTCAATCGCCTCGCTTTGGGCTTTTGCGAAAGGCAATCCCATCTGCCAAATAACCTGAACGCCGGCTTGGGCAAAGGTTAGCATGTGGTTAAACACCGCCTCATTGATGGTGCGTGCGCCCAAACTACCCCCAGTGATCAGCACAACGGGTAGGTCTGGTTTGAGTCCAAACTGTCGCTTGGCCTCCGCGCGATGTGCGGCCTCGTCTCTGCCCGCCACTTCGATGATGTTCTGTCGTACCGGATTCCCCGTAAAACTCCATTTGTGGGCCGGAAAGAAATGATCCATCTGCGGAAATCCGCAGCATATGTGTGCGGCTTTTCTGGCCACCAGTCGATTGGTGAGGCCGGCGAAGCCGTTTTGTTCTTGTAGCAGGGTGGTGTAGCCGGCGCGGGCCGACATATAACAAATGGGCAAGCTGGCATATCCTCCGGTTCCGATGACGGCCGTGGGGTTGAATTGCTTCAGTAATTTTCTGGCTTTCCAAAAACTTTGCAATGTTTTGAAAGCGACGACCAAGTTGCGGGGCGATAGCGATCGTTTCAATCCTTCGATGGGCATTCCAACAATCTCGAAACCTTCTTTGGGCACTTTTTCCATTTCCATTTTACCCAAGGCTCCAACGAATAGAATTTGCGCGTCGGGATACCGCTGTTGGAGTTGCTTGGCGATGGCCACCGCGGGGAATATATGTCCGCCAGTTCCACCTCCAGAGAGGATGAAACGGTAGGGGCTTGATGGATTTGCTGTTGCGACCATGGTTTATGCGATGCCGGCGTTGATCGCCTCACTTTGTTGTTGTTTTTCTTCTTCGATATACTTGGAGATGCCCAAGATGATTCCAAAGCCAATGCTGTTCATGAAGAGGCTGGTTCCGCCCATGCTGACCAGTGGGATGGTGAGACCTGTAACGGGCAACATGCCCACGGCTACGCCCATGTTAACGAACGCTTGTAAGCTCATGGAAAGGCCCAATCCCATGGCCACTAGCGCGCCGAAGGCGCGCGGACTCTCCACCACAATTTTCAAACATCGGTAGACCAAAATTAGGAAGCACCCCGTAACGATCAGTCCGCCGAGCAACCCGTATTCTTCAACAATGATCGCATAGATAAAATCGGAATAAGGGTGTGGTAAATAATTGCGCTGTGTGCTGTTTCCCGGACCCTTTCCAAATACGCCCCCAGTGGCAACGGCAATTTTGGATTGCAATTGCTGGTAGTTTCCTTGTCCGTCGTCTTTCCCCATGAACGTCTCGATACGCTTTTTCCATGTGGGAATTCGACTGCTCTCCAAGCTATCTGTATTGATGTTAAGCAATACCACCACCAACAAACTGATCAAACCTATGCCTGAAAGTGAGAGGTACATCATGTATTTAAAATTGACCCGGCCGATGAACATGAGCAAAGCGGCGGTAAGGAATACCACCAATGAGGTGCTCAAATTCTCGGGAGCAATCAGCCCTACAACCATCAAAATGTAAAATAGGGTTGTCCAGAAGACCCTAGGACTGTCGATCTCCTCCTGATTCTTGCTCAAATACCGCGAGATATACATGACCAAAAACAACTTGGCCATGTCTGAGGGTTGGAAGGTAATTCCAAGTCCAGGAATGGGTATCACCCGGGTGGCATTGTTAATTTCAGAACCAATGGCCAAGGTTAAACCCAATAATCCGATGGAAATCCACAAGAAAATCTGGCTGATCCGAGAGTAATAGGAGAAGGGGATCAAATGGGTCAAATACAAAAGCCCCAGACCAATTAGCAAAAATCCGGTGTGACGCAAGAAATACCATTCCGTGTTCCCGCCTTGTTTAGAAAAGGCCAAGGTTCCAGTGGCGCTGTAAACGGCTAAAATGCCGATCAACGACAGGATGATGATAACAAACCAAATCCATTTGTCGCCTTTGAAACGGGAAGTGAACTGTGCATTCATGCGATTGTGTGGGGATTAGAGATGTCTTACAGCTTCTTTGAATTGACGGCCGCGGTCTTCGTAACTGTCGAATAAGTCGAAACTCGCGCATGCGGGCGATAACAATACTGCATCGCCTTGATTGGCCATTTTAGAAGCTACGTGAACGGCCTCTTTGGCGGAGCTGGTGTTGATGATTAGGTCAACATCTGCTTGAAACGCTTGGTGGATTTTGATGTTGTCTAATCCCAAGCAGATAATCATCTTTACCTTGCTCTTTACCAAGTTTTTTAAATCGGCGTAGTTGTTGCCTTTGTCCACGCCACCGGCGATCCAAATAACCGGACGGTCCATGCTTTCCAAGGCGTACCAAGCCGAATTGACGTTGGTGGCTTTTGAATCATTGATGTAATCCACGCCACCCACCTTTTGTACAAATTCCAAGCGGTGTTCCGCGTTTTGGAAATTGGTGAAGCTTTCGCGGATGCTGTCTTTGCGGACGTCCATCAGGCTTGCGGCTACAGATGCAGCCATGCTGTTGTAGGCATTGTGTTGCCCACGAAGTGTAAATTCTTGCATATCGAGTGTGAATGTTTCTTTTGTTAATATGGTAAGTAGGTTGTTTTCTGCATAAGCGCCCTCGGTCAGTTGGGTTTGTAAACTGAAAGGGATGGCTTTTGAATGAAATGGATTGCGCGACATCGCCTCACGCGTGAGGGTGTCGTCGACGCAGTAAATGAAGTAATCCGAGGCCTCTTGATTTCGTGTAATCCGCATTTTGGCATCGGCATAAGCGTCTACATTGTATTCGTAACGATCCAAATGGTCTGGGGTGATGTTGCACAAAATAGCGATGTGACTGCGGTAGGTATCAATGCGATCGAGCTGAAAACTGCTCATTTCTACTACGTAGTAGTCATGGGTTTCTTGGGCAACTTGTCGGGCCAAAGAGCGACCTATATTCCCAGCCAATCCCACATTCAATCCAGCTTGTTTGAGCAGGTGGTAGGTGAGGAGCGTGGTGGTGGTTTTGCCATTGGTGCCCGTGATGCTGATCATTTTGGCTTGCGTATACCGATAGGCAAATTCGAGTTCGTCGATGACTTCGATGCCTTGGGCCAGTGCGGCTGCCACCATGGGGGCTTTGTCGGGAATGCCAGGACTTTTGATGATTAAATTGGCCGACAGTATTTTGTCTTCGCTGTGTTTTTCCTGTTCCCAGGCGATGTTGTGCAGAT